>CAYRCW010000014.1:0-9734 GCA_964422895.1 uncultured Planctomycetia bacterium
CATAAAACTTCATAAGGAATAGTATTGGATAACTCTGCTAGTTCTTCAATCTTTATCTCTTCAGACCCTTGTTTACCTGTAATCACAACCTCATCTCCGATCTGTGCCTCTTCCACCTCTCTTAAATCAATTACTATCTGATCCATCGATATTCTACCTAAAATAGGCACCCTCTTAGACCTCAACAACACCATGCCTCTGTTTGAGAAACTCCAAGGAATACCTTGATTGTATCCTACAGGAATAATACCTATCTTCATATCTGAAGAAGCTTTATATGTACAACAATAGCCTATGAAACTATCTTTTTTAATTTTTTTTGTAGCTATAAGACGAGTTTTAAATGTCATAGCTTGAGCTATATTAATTCTATTTTTTACTCCCGAATCAGGATATATACCATAAAGAATCAAACCTGGCCTTACAAAATCAAACCATAAAGATGGCATTCTTAAAGTTGTAGAGCTATTTGCTAAATGTGATATAAAATTATAACCATAAGATTTAAGAGTACCAGTTGCCTCCTGAAACCTTTCTGATTGCAACCTTGTAAACTCTACATCTTCAGCATGTGCAAAATGAGTAAAGCAGCCTTTAACGTCTATGCAATTGGATTTCAAAAGTGCTTTTATCAATTTATCGTTATCTCTCCAATCAATTCCTAGCCTAGACATTCCAGTATCAAACTTAATATGCACTGGAATCTTAATACCAATATTTAAAGCTCTCTCTTGAAAAGATTTTAAAAATTCAATATCATTTATAACCGGTATTATACTCTTTTCTATAATAAAATTTATATCTTCAGGCCCTAAAGGATTTGAAAGAAATAGTATAGGCTTATCCACTCCAAGCTCTCTTATTTCACACGCTTCGTTAAGACTAGAGACAGCAAATATATCTACCAGATTTTCTAACGACTCTACCACCTCTCTTATTCCATGCTCATAGGCATTGCTTTTTACAACAGCGATAATACCAACTTCTGATTTTAAGAATTCCCTCAAATTTAAAATATTAGACTTTAAAATATTTAAATCTATCTCTAGCCAATACCTTGAAGAAATTCTATCTCTTATCTCTATCTGCATATTATATATTTTTTAACAAGATCATCTCTTTATAGTGCACTCTTTAGGATAAATATAAACCGGTTTTAAATCAAATATATTCTCTCTATTCTGAATACTCCAATGATTAAAAGCAAGCTCTATCATGTGTTTAGGCTTTATAGACCAGTTGTCTTTATCTAAAAAATTGAAAGTATTCTCTAGATTAGGAAATAATTTTTTAAATATTTCAACCCCATCTCCTAAAATAATATCTGCATCTTTTAATCTATCTCCAACCTCTTTTATGGGTATTAAAATCTCTTCACTGATTCTTTTAAAATTATTCTCAGCTTTATCATACTTTGCAAAATACAGATTATTCCTTTTGCCGTCTATTAAAGAGACAACAATATTGCCTTCAACATGAGATGCGTTTAAAGCAAGCAAATCTAGAGAACTTAAAGCAACAACATCTTTACCTAATGTATACGCAAGTGCTTTAACAGCTGTAACAGCTATCCTTATTCCAGTAAAAGATCCTGGGCCTACAACAGCAGCAAAACAATCTAGATCTTTAATCGTTACCCCTCCATAATTTAACACACTTTCAATATGCTTATATATTTTATCGGTATGTTGACGAGAATTATTTAATGAGAGCTTAGAAATCAATCTATCGTCTTTGCCCAATCCTATATTTAAACAGTTTAAAGAAGTATCTAATCCAAGAATATACATTTTATTTAAAAGTGTAGCCTCTTTAATAATTTTTTATTATCTGTATTAATCTTTATCAACCTTTGATTTATTTTATTTAAAAAATTTATTTTAATATAAATATCTAAATCTAATATATCTTCAATCTTTTCTGCCCATTCTATGAGTACAATATTATTTGAAGAAGAATATTCATTTAAATCAATATCAAATATTTCAGTTTTATCACCCAATCTATAAAGATCTATATGGACAACTGGAATCTTAGCTTTATACTCTTGCGCTAAAACAAAAGAAGCGCTGGCCACATTCTTAGGCTCATAATCTAACCCAGCTAAAATGCCTTTGATAAAAATAGTCTTGCCTGTGCCCAATTCTCCTTTAAATCCAACTACTATTCCAGGAGTAATAGCTCTTCCCATACTCTTACCTAAATTAAAGGTCTCTTCTTCTAAATTAGTATGAATATCTTTACTTAAAATGGTCATACCCTCTCAGTTTAATCTTCCTTATTCCTTCTGCTTCCTTCATAAAAATTCTTCCCTCTTTATCTATGATACTACCTATGCAAGTTACTTTAGTATTAGATTCTAGTATACATTTTGGAATATCAACCTCGCTTGAAACTGTAAATAAGAGCTCAAAATCTTCTCCTTCTTCTAAGGCTTTATTAAAACTTTTTACTCTTGGAGATATAGGAAGAGTACTCCTATTTAATATAGCACCACGCTTAGAAGCCTTGCATAGCCTACCAAGATCCAATATCATTCCATCTGTAGTATCCATCATGGAGTTAATATTAAAATTATTATTTAACCATTGAGCCTCTTTTAACCTAGGAGTAAATTTATAATGCTTAGAAGAAGAGATAGCCCCTCCTATAGTGCCTGTAACATAGATAGCATCACCAACCTGAGCACCAGACCTAATTAATAGACGATTGTTTTTAACCTTACCTATTATAGATATAGCCAAGAAAAGATAATCACTCTTAACTGTATCACCTCCGACTATTTTTATATTATACTTTCTAGCTATATTTTTAATACCTCTATAAAGTTTTGATATAAAAACTCTATCCAAATTCTTAATTCCAAGATTAACCACAGCATAGAGCGGCTCTCCTCCCATAGCAGCTATATCTGATATATTAACAGCCATAGCTTTACGGCCTATATAATATGGACTCAATTTATTCTTAATAAAATGCCTATTCTCAATAATAGTGTCGGTTGCAAATAAAAGACTCTCTCCATTCTTATATGGCAATACTGCAGTATCATCACCTATACCCATTATCCCCTTAGGATACTTGAACATCGAACTTAAAAGATTTACTAATTTATCCTCATCCATTTAATATTCTCTCAATATTATCTTTAAATGGTTTCTCTATTATCCCTTTCTCAGTTATTATAGCGGTTATAAATTCAGATTCAGTTATATCAAATGCTGGATTATTTACTTTAGTCTCAAGTGGTGCAGTATTAACTCCAGATATACTGAGAACCTCACTAGAACCTCTTATCTCAATAGGAATATCTTTCCCTTGATTAAGACTTAGATCAAAAGTGGTCGAAGGAGCAACGACATAGAAAGGCACATTATGCACAGCTGCAAGTCTAGCCAAAGAGTAAGTCCCTATCTTATTTGCAAAATCACCGTTTCTGACTATCCTATCCGCACCTACAAAAACTTTATTGACCTTGCCCTCTTTCATTAAAAATCCAGCCATATTATCAGTTATTAACACATGATCTATCTTCGCCTCTTTTAATTCCCAGCAAGTCAATCTACTTCCTTGAAGCAACGGTCTAGTTTCGTCTACATATACCGAGAAACTCTTTCCTCTCTCTTTAGCACTAAAGAACACAGCTAAGGCTGTACCATAACCTCCTGTAGCAAGTCCACCAGCATTACAATGCGTTAGAACACTATCACCTTCTTCTATTAATTCAACACCTAAATCCCCCATAAGATAAGATTGCTCTACATCTTCTCTCCATATAGATATTGCATCATTCTCTATTATCTTTATTAATTCAAGAAGCTCTCTATCTCTATTCTCCTTGAACACTCTTCTTATTCTTTCTAAAGCCCAGTATAGATTTACAGCTGTAGGCCGAGATTGAGATAAAGACTCTATCGCACAATTAATCTGCTGCTCTAACCCTAGAACATCCTTAGCTATATTAGACTTTATATCTAAAACTACACCAAAAGCAGCAACGATGCCTATTAAAGGTGCTCCTCTTACATGCATATTCTTTATTAGATTAAAAACATCCTCTAAACTAGCTGCATTAACCCAGGATATATTATCAGGAAGTAATCTCTGATCTAATGCTCTGAGTATTTTCCCATCCCACTCTAAATGTTTTATATAAAAATCTTTTGTATATAGCTGGCTAAAATCAATCATATTGATATGTAAAACCTCCAAATAAATATTAATAAGAGTATCAAGCCATTATGCAAAATATGTACAAATATAGAACTCCAAAGAGATCCTGTCTTCTCGTAAAGATAGACAAAAAGAAAAGCCAAAGCAAGGATGGGGAAAAACCCTATGATGTTCATATGAAGAAAAGCAAATAGTAAGGATGAGACCAGAAGCGCTTGAAATCCTCCTATCGACTTTTTCAAAACTGTATAGAGTAGACCTCTAAAAAATATTTCCTCAACAAAAGGACCAATTAATACAACAAATATTGATGTTAAAATTAAAATAAAAGGACTCTTCTCAAAAAGAAGAAAGAAAAACATTAATTGCGGAGAACTAGCCTTTTCATATCTACCTAAAAACACTAAACTTAAAACTATAATTATAAATAAGAGAGGAATAAAAGAAACATAACTCAATAATGCTATCTTAAGAGAATAAACAATCTTTCTAATACCTATGCCTACAGCAACTAAACTCTGCTTGAAATATTTTCTAAGCCAATACACAACTAAAATTAGTATTGTAATATCTAAAGCAAAGGAGTTAAGGAGATTAAAGACTATATATTCTCGCTCAGTGGATATCTTCATAAAGAAACCCAGCAACTCATCTGAGACAGAAAATACTTGAAGCCAGAATACAACCCAGATTAATATCTTAAAAAAGTCTTTTAAACCCCAGAGAGGAGAAAGAGAAAAGTTGGCTCCCTTTATAAGAGATTTTAATGTTAACACCTTATAAATTTGAATTAAAAACATAACCAAAGAAATAGAGATAAAAAATAAAAATACAAATACTAGCGGCGAATTAAAAGTAGATTCTAGCCCCAAAATCTTATTGTCACTTAAAGTCAAACTCTCTTCCCAGACACCCTTTAAAGCTAGAGCTTTAGAATATAGTTGACCAAGATACATTTTCTTTGGAATAACCGCTTCGAATAAGGATATTATGAAGGTAGAAAATAAAATAAATACGTAAAAACCAAACTCATTTACAAAATCCTTTGAACCTTTTTTAAAATTCATAATAACTTAAGCTTTTATCAAATTATAAGACCTTACTCTACACTTGACTCCCAAGCTATCTGCTATGCTTTTAGCCTTCTCAAGAGAGAATCCTTCTATATCCAGAAAACTTACCTCCACCCAAGGAATATACTTTTTTGATTCTCTTATAAAATCTACTACCTTATCAAAAGTATCATCCCCAAAATCAGGTTTACAGATAGAGTTATACTTATCTCGATCCTCTACATTTAAACTGATAGATATACTATCTATTAATCCCTTAAGTTCGGGCAGAATATCTCTTTTCAATATTAGATTACCGCAACCATTGGTAATAAGGCGCACTCTATAACCTCTACTCTTTAAAGCTCTGGAAATTTCTTTTAACTCTTTAAACCTAAATAAAGGTTCACCCATGCCACAGAATGTAATCTCATCAAAATCTCTCTCTTTTTTAATAGCTCTTAATATTTCGCTGACCTTAGGCTCTTTTTTAAGTCGTAAATTATACCCTGCAAAATAATCACTGATCAGACTACTGCAGAAACAACATTTATTACTACACTCATTGGTAAGATTTATATATAGACCATCTTTGTATTTATATAAATACTTAGGATGCATATCAATATCTCCTATATCAAATACATTTTTGACATTTAGAGCTAACGACCTCTTAAGATCTTCTTCGCTAGCTGAGATCTCGCTTAAGATAACCCCTAAAGATTCTTTTAAGAATGCAGGTTCATTTCTGCTACCTCTTTTAGAGAGAGGAGCAAGATAAGGAGAATCTGTCTCAATTAATAACCTATCTAATGGTGTATGCTTTATAAGTTTCTTTAGATTTCGACTAAAAGTAATATTTGTAGCGTAAGATATATAAAAACCTCTTCTTAAACACTCTTTTAAAAAATCGACATCTCCTGAGAAGCAATGCATTACAACCTTAGGTGAGAATCTCTTTATGTTATCAAGAATTGATAATATATCTTTATCTGCATCTCTATTATGAATAATCAGTGGAAGATGGCTAAACTCCTGCCATAATCCAAGCAAACGCTCTAACATTAATATTTGACTTTTTGATGTTGAGCTTTTTCTATAATAATCAAGACCTATCTCTCCAAAAGCGACAACCTTTCTCTTCTTCAGCAACCTTCTCAAGAGATTCAAATCACTATCTTTAAAAGATTTTGCAATACTTGGATGAAGCCCTACAGCAGCATAAATATTTTTGAACTTTCTTGAAAGAGCTATAGATTTAATAGAACTATCCAAGTCAATACCAAGTACAACTATATATTCTATACTCTTTTTTTTAGCTCTAGATATTACTCTCTTTAAGTCAAACTTAAACTCTGGATGCCAGAGATGAGAATGAGTATCGACAAGATACATTTTATCCTTCTTCTACCTCTATTCTTGGAAACAGAGGCTCTCCTTTTGTAACAGCTTGACTAAAAGGTGTCTTAGCCCATAAAGATATCTGAGAATAATCATGCTCTTCAATCTTATCTTTATATCCAAAAGAGAACCATGCCTTCTGAGTAGATTTAGGAATAAAAGGAGTGAGTGCTATTAAAATAATCCTGATTATATCAGAGAGAGTATATATAACATAAGCAAGCTCATTAGGATCATCTTTTTTAAGTTTCCAAGGAGCTCTTAACTCAATATACTTATTCGCTGCACTTATTAACTCCCATATAGTTTTTAAAACTTTTTGATAATCTACTCTTCTCATGGCTTCTTCAATCTTAGAATATATAGATTCAACTTTATCAGAAAAAAACTCATCACAATTATCGATAGCTTTTTTGCTCTCCGGGATAAAGCCATCATAATATTTTATTATCATATTCAAAGTTCTAAAAACCAAATTTCCAAAATCATTAGCTAAGTCTGAATTGATTCTTTTTATAAAGTTTTCTTCTGAAAAACTTCCATCCATACCAAAAGGTACTTCTCTAAGCAAAAAATATCGCAATGCATCTGTGCCGTATCTATCGACAAGCTCTCTAGGATCAACTACATTACCTTTTGATTTTGACATTTTATTAGCTCCATCACTCTCGGTTACTAACCACCAACCATGCGAAAAGACCATCTTAGGAAGCTCTAAACCTAACATATGTAACATAATAGGCCAATAAACGGCATGATAACGTAAAATATCTTTAGCCATAAACTGCACATCTGCAGGCCAGATACTTTTAAAATCATCATCTTCTCTTAAGAAGCCTGGAGCTGTAATATAGTTAAGCAGAGCTTCAAACCATACATAGGTAACATAATCTTCGTCAAATGGTATTGTTATACCCCAAGATACTCTCTCTTTAGGTCTAGATATGCAGAGATCCGCCAGAGGATTTTCAAGAAAAGATACCACCTCATTAAAACGAGATTGAGGTAAAACAAAATCTTTATTGTCCTTTAAGTAATCTTTAAGCCACTCTCTATGTTTAGATATTTTTAAAAAGTAATTCTTCTCGGTTATAAATTCTAACTCTCTCCCGCAATCAGGGCAGTTCTTATCCTCAACTTGAGACTCTATCCAGAAAGTCTCACAAGGCGTACAGTACCAACCCTTGTAGTCCGACTCATATATATGCCCCTCTTTATAGAGCTGGATTAATATTTTTTTAACAACCTCTTCGTGGCGAGGCTCTGTTGTTCTGATAAAATCGTCATAAGATATGTCTAAAATACTCCAAAGGTCAATAAACTTACTTACTATTGAATCACAGAAAGATTTTACATCGCTTAGGCCTGCATCCTTAGCTGCTTTCTCAATCTTTTGACCATGCTCATCTGTCCCAGTCAAAAAATATACACTCTCACCCCTCATCCTCATATATCGTGCCAAAACATCTGCTGCTACATTTGTATACGAATGGCCTACATGTGGCTGACCATTTACATAATATAACGGAGTAGTTATACAAAATTTTTTATTCTTCATTCTTAGAGCGATCCTTCTTAGGGCAATCTCTATCATCTTTAAAACTTAATTTCTTTACTCTCCCGTCTTCACATTGAACCTTGGCAAAACCCGTAATATAATTTAAATCTATAACCTTAGCCTTACCGCCCTCTAAATCTATCTTCTGCCCTATTTTAGGCATTCTTTTAAGTGCTTGATCGTAAAACTTTTTCTCAAAGCTTAAACAGCACATCAACCTCCCGCAAACACCAGATATTTTGCTAGGATTCATAGGAAGGTTCTGCTCTTTAGCAAACTTGACAGTAACAGGAGAGAACGTCTTTAAAAACGAAGCACAACAGAGCGGCCTACCACAAACACCATAACCACCTAATATCTTGGCCTCATCTCTAACCCCTATCTGCCTTAACTCTATACGAGTCTTAAATATTTTAGCTAAATCACGTACAAGGGAGCGGAAATCTATCCTCTCTTCAGCTGTAAAATAAAATATTACCTTCGTTCTGTCAAATGCATACTCTGCACCGACAAGCTTCATATCCAACTTATGCTGGCGCAACTTTTTTTCAAATATTCTTGCAGCACTTCTAGATTTTCTCTCATTCCTCTTTATTTGTAAGAAATCCTCTTTAGTGGCTTTTCTTATGATTTTATACAAGCCTTTAATATCCTTGTCATCACCCATATTGTGAGGTTCAGATATAATCTCACCATAATCATAACCTCTCTCTACCTGAAGAATAATATTATCTCCAGCTAAAAGCTCAAGATCTTCGTAAAAACAATTTATCGCATTACCTGCTTCTCTTAAACGAACATTAACTGTATATTTCACTTTTGACACTAACCTCCTTATATATATCCCTAGCTACCTTATAGATAAAATCCGGATTTACGTTTGAATCTAACGCACTGTAAAGATACTCTAATTTCTCTATTTTTTCAATCAAATCTTTAGAGTCGGCATTTAAAGGTATATCTCTACCATATCTATCTACAGAAACGACTAAAGCATCTACTTTATTAATTATACATAATATATCCCTGATATAGAGAATTAAACTCTTAATATTAGCTTTTAATCTCTTTCTCTGCTGATGCAACGGGGTCTTATCTCCTCTCTCTCTAAAACTTAGCGAGTGAAAGAATGTTCTTAACCTTAACTCCATATCAGTTAAATCTATATTACCTGGTTCAAAATCCAAACCACCGCCAGATATAGCAGATATCTTTTTTGCATCTTCTGCAGTTAATTCAAATTTATCCTTTAAAATAGTCTCCAAACTCTCCCTGCTCAATGGTCTAAATTTTAGCTCCTTACAGCGAGATCTTATAGTGGGTATCATAGCGCCCACTCTTGAGCTAATCAAAATAATTACTGAATCCAAAGGGGGCTCCTCGAGACTTTTAAGAAATGCATTGGCTGCTTCAATATTCATCTTCTCAGCTTCATCTATTATAAAAAATTTCTTATCTGTATTCACTGAAGAGAGATTTAAAAACTTCTGCAGGTCTCTTATCATATCAATAGTTATCTCCTCAGACTTATCTGTTGGGCGAACTATATA
>CAYRCW010000014.1:9834-12841 GCA_964422895.1 uncultured Planctomycetia bacterium
CCTTTTAAAATACTAAACCTATATTGAAGATAATTAGCTACATACTTACTATAAGATGCATCACTCTTATGCTCTACATTAAACAGAGAGCCAGCAAACTTAAAATCATTATAGGAGAACCAACCTTCGGCTCCATCTGTCTTAGCAAAAGAGACATTCTGAGCTCTCCAAGGATCTGAGTCAGACTCTCTAACCCAGTCAATTAGATTGTGATCTAAGCGTCTGAATATTAACGCCCCATAAGATATAGACCCATCTTTAGAATAACCTAATTCCACACTTAGAGAGTCTTCGACTGACAAATCGGGGGCTCCTAAGTTCGCCGGGCTAGAATAATATAGCTCTGTAAAGCTCGGTATCCGATAGGCCCGCTGCAAAGATAAAAATAAGCTCTCATCTTCTCTAAGTCCATACTTTAGATATAACCCCGGACTTAACTCTCTGTCTAAACCACTGTAGTCATCTAAGCGCATACTCATAAGTAAGTTAAACTTGTTGGATAGTTCTCTCGATATAGCCATAGCTAGAGAGACCGCAGTCCTCTCATGCTTACCTAAATTAGTGCTGTCTATATCCTCCTCTCTTAACTCTAAAGAGGTTTCAATATTTAAATCAGCCCAATTAAAGTTTAACGGTAACTTAATACCTCGAATATAATTAGTATGTATGCTTTTAAAAAAACTAGGGTTACTTCTATCAAGAATAAACTTATCCCAATGGCGACGTAAATATAACGTAGGAGAAAACATAAGCTCATCTCCTAAAAAATCAAAACCAACCATATATAGATCTGTCTCTATATCCTCCTCTTCCTTAGGATAATTAGATGAATAAAAAGAGCTCGCCCCAAACGTCTTCTTGCCTTTAGCAATAACAAGCTTAGGTGAACCGACAATATCATGCAGAATAAACTTGGAGAAAATATTAAGAGAGCTAAAGTCAGTCTCCTCTCTGTAAGAAGCAGCAGAGCCACTATAGACACTTATATGATAGTCCAATAACTCACTTACTCTATCTAAAGCAATATTAAATGACTTAAGTTGCTTCTCTCCTATTGTGCTATTTAATCTAACTTTGTTCTCTTTAGGAACTACTGTATCTATCTCAATAACTCCACCTATAGCATGAGAGCCGTAGATAGAAGAGCTCAAACCTTTTAATACCCCTATAGTCTGCCAATCATAATCTTTTATAGGAATATCCATACTATAATGAGATGTCTGAGGATCGCTTAAGCTTATCCCATCTATCACAATAAGATTCTGCTCAAAACTGCTAGCCCTTATATTTAAGTCTGATTGAATGTCAAAGATACCTCTCTGCCTTATATCTATATTAGTCTTACTCTCAATAAGATCACTTATAGAATTAGAAACATTACCTCTCTCTTTAATAATATTCTCTCTATTTACAAATACTGACTGCGGAAAATCTAAAAGATTATTTTTAAGAGATATAGGTTCTAACTTAATTAAATCAGAAGCATATACAATCTGAGCGATAAAGATAGAGACAGCAATGATACCCCTTATCTTCTTAACCAAGATAAAGCACATATAGTTAACCCTGATAATAGATACGCATATAGTATCCCACTCTTAAACCCTAAGACAGCAGATAGACCCCCGACAGCACCTGAGATAATCATACTTATAAAAATAGTGTTATTTTTTAACTTCAATTTACCCTTAAACGGAATAAGAATAAACGGTATAAATACACTAGATGTATATATCGAATAAGATGATTTTAACATCTGAATTATATCTTTAAAATATAAACTCAATATAAATGCAATTATCACTATAGAGAATATGACAAATCTCACACAGGTAATACTCTTATCCTTATCTCTATTTAATATATCTCGTGTAAATATCGTAGAAGATGTCATAAGACAACTATCAGTAGAAGATAGAATGGCACAGATAATTGCTACTAAAAATAGAAGGGTAGCATAGCTATGGCTGAAAAGACTATCAAATAGTAGCACTAAGATATTAGAACCACTAGAAAATCCATGGATATTGTAGAGCATCATAGCAGGAGCCACTATCAATACAGATAGAGGTAGCAGCGCTAAAGCTGTAATATTAAGTGCCCGCTTAATAGTTCTCTTATCTCTTGCGCAGAAGATTCTAGAATGCATATCCGGACCTGTAATATAAATAGGTATTAATATCAGAGCTAGATAGACGAACTCCCAAATAGAGAAATTACTATTTATAGGAAATTTCAAATAGTCAGGATTTTTATATAAAGAGCTAAAACCTCCCTGTTTTATAAGAACAATATTAATGGCTAAAAACCCTAATAGAAAAAATAAAAACTGCACTCTATCTGTAATAATTACAGCTCTCTGACCGCCAATTGCTGTATATAGCCCTAAGAACAGGACTACAGAGATAAGCACTGCTATCGAAGAGACTTCAGGGATAAATATATCTATTAACTTTCTAAGTGCAATCAATTGAGCAGCTATTATTCCAATCCATGACAAAAATACAACCCAGCTTGTTATTTTTTTCACACCAAAACCATACCTATTTCCTAAAAACTCGGCTATTGTATAACTATTATCTTCGAAGAAAAATTTAGAATAAACTAAAGAGAGCAAAAATAGGCCTAGAGAACCAAAAATAATCCAAAGAGTAGCCGGCATACCAATAGATAGAGTAAACCCCATTAAGCCTATAGTAGAAGAGGCCCCTATAATAGTTGCCAGAAGAGAGAATACTAATCTAGATACGCTAACGTCTTTCCCAGCCAAATAAAAATCTCTGTCTCTCATATTATAAAAAATTAAAAAACAATAAAATTTATGTTAACTATTATAGAAAAATAGTAAACAATGTCAATAAGGTAATCTAGCCATAGATTAATAGGCCAGTTATTATTTGATGATTTTAATTGATTCTGTGGGATAGACAGCACCAATCTTAGAACCTTTACAAACAATTAGATTCCCGTAACTATCTATACCACCTGAACTTCCAATAATATTTCT
>CAYRCW010000014.1:12941-17578 GCA_964422895.1 uncultured Planctomycetia bacterium
CTGCTGTTCTGCAATAGCTAAAGAACCTTCTTTAAGTACTCTTTTTGCAACATTATTAGTTGAATCAACACTATCAAAATAGATGATGTCTTTTACAAGAGATCCTTTAGGAAGTTTTAATTCAATTATTTCCGGCAACAATCTATTGCCAAAATCGATAAAACTATAACCTTTATTAGAATGGGTATCTATCTTAACACCATTATCTTTAAGATAGTTTATATGCTTCCAAACAGCAATCCTGCTTATATTACAACTATTTGCAATACTCTGACCCGATATAAATTCAAATTGAGTCAGAATCTTTAATATTTTAACCCGCTGTCTTATTCCTTTTCTCTGCATACTTTAACACATACTCCACATATATGCTGACCTACAAAGTTCTTCTTTTTAAAATCATCTAACTTATTATAACAAGATAAATGGTTAAAATCTTTAGGATCTTCACTTATCGCTCCAGCAGGGCAAGCTGATATACACAACCTGCAATCTCCACAGCCAAATTCTAAGGGGGTCTTAGATGGAAGCTCGAAATCTGTAAGTACAGTTGCAAACCTTAATTGAGAACCGAATTTAGGATTAACAAGCAGATTATTTCTTCCTATCCAACCTAAACCTGCTAAATAGGCTACTTTTCTATGTGAAAGATGTGATGTCTGCTTCTTCCAGTCAACTATTTGCGAAGCAGGTATAGCTAAAGCCTTAGATCCCTCATTTTCAATCATTCTAACTACTCTTAAAGACAGCTGATCTAAGAACATATTAACCATCCTATAATGATGAAAATATAGTTTTGTAGGATGATCACTGATACCATTTAAAATAGACTCGGACAACTTAAATCCAAAACTTATAGCATAGTCTAATCCATCTACCTCATTAATAGATAATTTAAAATCAGATTTTATCTCTTTAATAGCTGCCGTACCAAATACAGCCGCACCTTCGCTTAAAACAAAGCTGTTCAATCGATTTAATAACTCTCTTTTCATAGCTTATTCTTTTTTAAATAGACCATGAGATGAGCAATAGCAGCAGAGGTAATACCTGATATTCTAGACGCCTGCCCTAAGTTCAACGGTTTAAGATTACCTAATTTCTCTCTGACTTCAAGAGATAGACCAGGTATCTCTTCGTAATTTAGATCTATTGATAGCTTTATACTCTCAATTTTTCTAAAATCCTCTACCTGTTTATTCTGCCTATTAATATACCCCTCATATTTTATATCTGTACTAATCTGATTTAAAACATTATCACTAAAATTAGCAACATTACTATCTAACAACTTAAGATGACTAAAATTTAATTCGGGCCTCTTGAGTAAATTTAAAAAACTTAAAGACTTACTTAAATTAGACTGTATCATATCAGGCAAAACTTTTTCTAGAGCTTGAGGTTTTATTTTATTATTCTTTAAATAACTACACGCTTTTATCATTTTATCTTTAAAGTCTAATACTTCTCTATTCTTATCTTCAGATATCAAGCCTAATTTATAACCAAAGTCACTCAACCTTAAAACAGCATTGTCTTCTCTCAATACGAGCCTGAACTCAACTCGAGACGTCATCATCCTAAAAGGCTCATTTGTCCCCTTAGTTACCAGCTCATCTATTAAAACACCTATATAAGCTTGCGACCTATCTAAGATGAAACTATCTTTCTCTTCTATATTTAAGACTGCATTTATTCCAGCAATAAGCCCTTGCGCTGCTGCCTCTTCATATCCAGTTGTACCATTTATCTGTCCAGCTAGATAGAGATTCTTAATCAACTTTGTCTCTAGTGTAGGGTATAATTGCGTTGGTTCTACATAGTCATGTTCTATACCATATGCCGGCTTTATAAATTCGGCATTCTCTAGTCCAGGAATAGTCTTAACCATCTTAATCTGTAAATCTAGAGGTAAAGAATTTGAGATTCCATTTGGATAATACTCATCGCTATCTAATCCTTCAGGTTCTAAAAATACCAAATGTCTATTATGGTGTGGAAATTTTACTACCTTATCTTCAATGGATGGACAATACCTAACTCCAGTAGCTCTAATGCGGCCTGAATATAGCGGCGACCTATCAAGGTTGTCACTGATTATCTTATGAGTCTCTTCATTTGTATAAGTTAAAAAACAGTCAATCTGTTTAAAATCTCTCTTTTTTGTCCAAAAAGAGAAAAATGGCACTGGAATATCACCATGCTGAGCCTCCATCTTAGAAAAATTTATTGAGTCTTTATATATCCTTGGAGGTGTCCCTGTTTTAAATCTACCTATTTTAAAACCAAACTCTTTAAGATCTTTAGAAAGCTCGATACTTGCTTCCTCGCCCATCCTACCTGATGAATAACTATCTAAACCTATATGTATTAAACCATTAAGAAAAGTCCCAGGCGTAACAATAACTGTTCTAGACTTTAAAATAATATGATTTTTTATTAAAACACCTTTTACTGTTTTATCTTCTACTATTAATCCTATTACCATAGCTTCTCTTATATCTAAATTATCTTGATTCTCAATTACACTTTTCATGTATAGACTATATTTGGCTTTATCGGCTTGAGCCCGAGAAGAACGAACCGCAGCACCTTTTGAAGAATTTAAGACCCTGAATTGAATACCAGTTTCATCAATAGCTTTTGCCATCTCCCCACCAAGAGCATCAATCTCTTTTACAAGTTGACCTTTACCAACTCCTCCTATTGCAGGATTACAAGACATCTGAGCAATGTTATTTAAACTCATAGTTACAAGTAGAGTGTTAGACCCCATACGCGCAGAAGCTAGAGCAGCCTCACAGCCTGCATGACCAGCACCTACAACAATAGTATCGTATATATTTTCAGGGGTTAACATAATGAATAATATAATAGATTATACTAATATTTTCTATTAAATAATCAGACCACCTATAAAGCTGTTATAGATATAGAATTACAACTAGCTTCTTTTATAGAGTCAGAGATCTTAAAAAAGAGAGTCTTATCAGCCTCAATTGCAAGGGCAGAACCTTTAAGCTTAACTAATAATTTTATAGTATCGAGGCCAACTACTGGAAGTTCAAATCTCATATCTTGATTAGGCCTAGCTACTTTTACAACAACAAAGCCTTCTCCTCCAAGTTCAGCCCCTCTTTTAATCGCTTCATTTGTACCTTCAACAGCCTCAACTGCTAAAGCTACTCTATCTTTTACAACAACAGTCAATCCTACGTCAAAAGAAGAAACAGTTTTCGCTAAGTCCCAACCAAAACGAATATCTTTCCATTCTCTCTCTGTTGGCTCTCTATCTGTTAAAGAGCCTTTCTTAACAACATAATCATCTAAAAAAGTCCTAGCATCTAACAGTTCTACTCCTACTCTATTTAACTCATTAGCGACTATATCAAGTAGATTCATATCTGACTTATTGGCAAAACCTTTCATCATAGCAAAGACTCTGGGTCCAAGCTTTAAATGTTTTAATACATCCTCTTTTTTAACATTGCCTACCATGATAGCAGATGAAATCTCATGCTTTTTAAAAAAATCTACTACAGGTTGGAATTGACCAAGCTCTACCCAAATAAGGTCTTCCACCTCTTCTTGGAGTGAAGGTAAAGTTAAACCCTTAACAGCAACAGCATATATTCTAATACCCTTTAGCTTAGCTTGCTTAGCTGCTAGAAGAGGATAGTCTGTGCCTCCAGCTATAAGGCCAACTTTATCTATATGCATATTCCTCTCTCTGATTTAGCTACAAAATCTAACAACATATCTATATCTTTATTAGTATCTCCACTTGACCGTACAATATCAACAGATTTAGGCAGAGGTCTTTTCGACAAGAAAAGCTCTTTAAAGGCTCTCTTTAAGATTGCTCTCTCCTGAGGACTATAGCCAGCTCTTTTAAGACCTTCGAGATTTAGACCTCTAACTTTAGCCGGATGGCCATCACACATAGAGAAAGGTGGTATATCCTGAGTAACCTTAGAGCCTCCTCCTATAATAGCAAGCTTACCAACTTTAACAAACTGATGTATCGCAGCAAGCCCTCCAAGTATTGCATTGTCTTCTATTTTAACGTGGCCTGCTAAAGTACCTACATTAGCTATGATAATATTATTTCCTACCACACAATCATGTGCAATATGTGCGTATGCCATAATCAGATTATTATTGCCTATCTCTGTTTTACCCCCTTCACCTGTACCAGGGTTCATAGTAATAAACTCTCTTATTCTATTTCCATCTCCAATAATAAGATAACTCTTCTCCCCTTTATATTTTAAATCCTGAGGAATACTACCTAACACAGTATTAGAGAAGATACTGTTATTCTTGCCTATCTTTGTATTGCCTGTAATAGTACAGAAAGATGCTATCTTCGTACCTGATCCTATCTCAACATCTCCATCAATAATAGTATAAGGGCCTATTTTAACATCAGAGGCTATTTGCGCATTTTTATTTACTATTGCGGTGGGATGAATCATATTTAACTATTTTTCAACTATAGCAAATAGTAAGGACGCTTCAGCGACAATCTTACCATCAACTAAAGCTCTTGTATGCATTTCACCTGTCCTTGTTCTTAAGCGGCCAACTTCAGCCTCAAGCCGTAGTTGGTCTCCAGGAAGAACAGGTTTTCTAAA
>CAYRCW010000015.1:0-17331 GCA_964422895.1 uncultured Planctomycetia bacterium
GTATCTATATCATCTTGATAGTGGTTCCAAATTAAATCTTCTAAATCCCAAGTTAAATCAACGCTCCAATCTCTAGGTCCAACATAAGATTGTCCACCGCTGCTATAGGTACCGTATATTGTCTTATCATAGCCAAGGCCAAGTTGAGGCAAGAGTGCGCGATATTTTAAAGACTTTCTCCAAGCTTTTATCTTCTCAGGATTGACCTCATTATAATCTAATGCTGCTTGTTGAGTCTCCCGGGCACTGGGCTCAGAATGAGAGATACCTTTATAGCTTCGCTCTAAAAACTCTCTATTATCCTCACCCTCTTGAAACAGCCCTAGAGATGTTGCGAGATAGATCTTGCCTCTCTTATTTATTGTAATCATATTAATGCTCTCCGTAGGTAAACCTTCGTAGACTTTAATAGCCTGTTTTCTACCCATATAAACTTTAAAGAAACCTTTGTCGGTTCCAAGATAGATAAGATCTTTTGAATTACTATCTTTAATTATAGAGTTAATCTCTACACTACCTAAGCCTTGAATATAGGCTTTTTTAAAACTACTGCCGTAATCATCTGATATAAATAATCCTCCGGCTGTACCTAAATAGACTACGTTAGACTCTTCCTCATCAGCCACTACAATTCTTGGAACATAAGATAACCCCTCCTCTGTCTCACTCTCTTCTTCTAATACTATGCTCTTATCTAATCTAGAAGTTATAAAAGTTCTCTGGAATCTATTAAAATCTTCACTTCTGTATACACCCATATCTGTTGCCAGGTAGAGATAAGGCTCCATATAGTCTATCCAGTAAATCTCTATATCGCTTGGCAAGCCAATAACCCTCTTAAAGTCATACAGATCGTCTTCACTTACATATAATCCGGAAGAAGTACCAAGCAAGAGCTTACTGCCCTCTCTCTTAAAATAGAGCGCTCTTATGCCTCTACCCTGATTGCGAAAGATATATTCAAACTTCTCAGCATCTCTTGTTAATAGCAGTCCTAAATCAGTTGCAACATATAAAAGCTTATACTCTAAAGGGTCGGGGTAGATATAATTTATCTCACCCTCTTTAGTTTTATAGATAAGTCTCCATTCTTCTTTATCTAATTTATACAGAGAATCTCCGGAAGAGAGATAAAGAATATTACTATCTAAAGGATGGGCTATAACAGAAGTACAATTTACTGCAACTAAGCCTTCGATTCTGGTAAACTCTGCCCAAGAGGTGAGAGAAAAAGATAGGATGAGAACTATTAACAAGTATCTCATTTTTAACCTCCCTTATTTTTAAGTTTTTCTTTTAAGTTCCTTATACTTAATTAGACTCAAAAACTGATAAAGGGATGCAAAATAAGCGAGAACAAAACCATAGAAGCCATCGCGAAAACCCTGCTTTCTAAGATAACTTCTTAAAAATCTATCTATGCTCCGTCTTAAAAATCTGGAACTTTTTATCTCTTTACCTTGATCAATCCATTTTGCTACTTCAAGAGTAGTTTGATTATTAAGCTTATTTACAAAATCTGCAATGTCGCGATAAGAGTAATGTATGATATCTGATTTTAAGTGAGCTACATTACCGTCTACATAGGCCACTGGATGAACATGCGCCTCTTCCCATTTAAACCTATCTTTAAAGAACATCTTAAGCTGCGGCGAAGGGTACCAGCCGCCGTATTTAACCCAATAGTCACCAATATAATTACGCCTTGGGATAGAACATGCTACAGCTTCGGGTGAAGACTCTAAGAACTCTCCTATCTCTCTCTTTAACTTTTCTGTAACCCGCTCATCAGCATCAAGGCTTAAGACCCAGTCATTTTTAGCTTGCTGATAGGCCCAGTTTCTATGTCTCCCTTCTATATCCATCTTACGCAGTAGAATTTTATCAGTATATTCTAAAGCAATCTCTCTTGTTCTATCGTTACTATCATCATCTACAATTACAATCTCATCAGCCCAACCTTTAACAGACTCAACACAATCTTTAATATTCTTCTCTTCGTTCTTTGTAATAATAACTACAGATAAAGCAATCATATTATCTCCTTATAATTTAACATAAATAAAATGGTATCTTTAAATATAGTCTTTGTCAAAAGGCTAATTAATTTTAACCTTTGACACAAAACTATAGCTTAAGACCTTACCATATAACAAAAGCGTAAGTACAACGAGTAAAATAATTGCAGTGGTATTCTTAAACTTGGGCTTTATTAAAGAATCTAATTTCAACAATCTAAGTCTATTCTTTTATTAGCTTAAGTTCTGCAAGTTCAAATCCATCTTTACATCCTTTGTCATAGTGAGGCATAAAGAACAGATTATATTTGCATTTAGGAGTGTTGTCCTCTTTATCAAAATCGTTTAAGGCAATTGAAAAACCTATCTCTAGTCCTGTTTGGGGTTTAAAACCCATGGTGTTAAAAGGTATCGCAATATTAAAAATATAACCCGAATCTGTAATTTTAGATTTTGCTTCTATCTCTTGGAATATCTTATCTTGGAACCAAGCATAATGTAGCGACCCATTTTTATCTCTAGAAGGTGCAAAACCGAGCTGGAACTGCTTCTTGTTCCCCCAGCAGAGATAATTATTCTTAGGTGTAATGTATATCTCTATACTGTCTTGCTTATAAATCTTATCTGGTATATCCTCCGCGATAACCTCATTATCAGTTACTTCAATCCACAAATACAGATACTCCTCATCCCAGCCAAGACTAAACCTAGAGGATAGATCGTCTGGACAATTTGTAACAGCACCGTTCTCTATTGCATTGCGAGCTATTAAATTATAATCATACTCTCCTGTTTTAAAATTGTGTTTATATCTTGCATTTATAAGCGGCCTTGGATCCGATTTAAGCTTTATCGTGCCAGATTCGAATCCAACTTTATCCATGGCTTTCTTAATATATTTATTAGACATAAAATAGTCCCAGACGGATTCATTTAGATAGTTCTCTATCATAAGCAGCATTGGTCCCTGATCTATTCCTATAACAATATCTGCATACCAATCTTTATCCCGGTTCATACTGTCAGAGAAACCATACCTACCCCAGATATAATCTTTATAGTTATTATAGGTCCAACGTAATGCTGCTATTGTCTCCTTGGGTGCAAAAGGAATAGAGCCGCCTAAAGCCGTAAAAGCAATGGTACCGTCATAGTAAGCATAGCCTGGAGGGGCACCATAAGCATGGTAACCGGCAGGAGACTCACAAGCAGTAAGACCCCAAGAGTTTTCATTAAATGTCATCGAGTTAAATTTATTATTAATACAGAACTGCCTATTGGCTAAAGTTGCGTTAATAGAGGATTTAAAATAATCTATATACTTATCATGCTTATTCCGGAAATCTACCCAAATATGTGAATATTGATGAGTAAACATAGGCGGTGAAGCTAAAGATATATAGCCTTCATAGCTTCTGATAGGCCTTCTTATTCTATCCCAGACCTCAGCAGATATAGGATGAGTAGGAGATCCTATAGCAAAGAGATACATTAATAGCTCTTCGCCATATCTGTTCCATCTATCCGGCAAAAACCCCGTCTCAGGCATCCAACCCATGCATAGAGTATCGCCTTCGCCCATCATCCAGTCCCACTCTACCCGCTCATATAGTTCTCCAGCTAAATCTCTTACTTTAGCACCAAAATATTCCCCGACAACTAATGCTCCGGCTAGGAACAATGCTGTATCAACCGAAGATAATTCACAGTTCCAAACTCTCTTACCATTACTCATGCCTACAAAATGATAAAAAAAGCCGTGCACATTTTCTAATTTATCTCTAAAATAAAAAAGCGTATTCAAGACCCGCTCTAAAGCCTCTTCTTTAGTTATCCACCCTCTCTCAACTGCAACGGGATATGAACTTAAAGCAAAACCGACTGCAGCAATAGAAGCGATCTGAAAATTATCATCTTTAAAATTATTAGACTTATCTTTAATAAGGCCTGTTTCTGGATTAGCTTCTTGCCAGAAATAAGCAAATGCTTTTCTTTGAATCAGTTCTAAAAACTGTTGGTCTGACAAGCACGATATATCCGGTTTTGAAATTCTCTCTCTGGCAATAGGAAAGAGCTTGGAACAAGAATCGTCTAAGGTCTTCGACTCTGTAAAATATATGTCGTCAATATATACCGCCCCCTCTTTCTGGGTAGCTTTCCAATCTTCAAAAACTACAACTAATTTCCTTATATTGCTCCACTCTGAGATGCCGACAAATTGATCTAAATCTATTATATACTCTTGCCAGTCATCGCTAAGACCTGTTATGTAATAAGCACCTTTATTTCCTCGGCTACTCTGAACTTCCAGTTTAAAATCTTCTGTATAACCCTTCTCTTTATCACCTTTAGCCCAAAGAACTAACTGTTTATATTGACTTAAATCAGCACCCCCAAGATCAAACCAGACACCATTAAAAGCTGATAATTCAGAATCAACGTCATAATCTAATCTTAAGGAATAACCTCTGCCACCTACATAAGTTAAAGGCGAAAAAGATTCATAGCAACTCTGCGAATAATCATTAGGGTCTTTATCCCAAGCGCCAAAATCACCTAAAACTGTTTTGTTCTCTCTCTCGTTAAAATTACTTAGAAGAAGAATACCGGGTATTTTTACTTGAGGCTTAAGCTCTAAATCTTTTAGAAACTCCTGGCGGGCTAAAATTTTTCTCTCTTTGAGATGTTTAAATCTAAAAAATTTATTGATAGAAAATACAGTTGTAAAAATTACAGCAATTAAAATTATTGTTAAAAAAAACTTTTTCATCTATAGAGCTTTCACTTATGTAAAAGCGGAGCAAAAATATGCCCCGCTTTAATAGGTCAACTACAATTTTGCTTATTCAAACATAACGTCATCGAAATAGACAGTGCCCTCTTTTATCGCACATCTCCAATCTTCAAAGACAACAACAAACTCATCCATGTTAGAAAAATCGGATATCCCTGCTACCCTTGAAAGAGGAACTTCTATTTTCTGCCACTGATCTGTAATACCTGTAACATAATATTTACCTACTTCACCTTTGTTATTCTTCATCTCAACTTTAAATAAAGGAGAGAATCCTTGCTCTTTGCCGCCCTTCACCCAGATAACAAAATTTGTATATCCAGATACATCAGACCCGTTGAGTTTCATCCAAAAACCATTGTAAGCTGGATTCGGAGAATCAACATCATAGTCCAGTCTCATGCAAAAACCTTTGCCACTCTTGGTATCGCTAGTGTTAAAACTCTCGATAGCTGTTTGAGAAAAATCCATTGGATCTCTATCCCAAGCGCCAAAATCACCGCCAATATTGTTAGGCTTTACACCTGAATCAAAATCAGCAACTAAGAGAGCTGTTTCTGCAAAAGAAGCCACTGTAGCAACAAAAAAAGCTACCAGTATCAGACAACCAATTTTCTTCATCAACCCACCTCCTTTTTTATATTCTTAAAACCTTTCCCATTTATGCCACATAGCATATCTTTTGTCAAGTTTTTACCTTAAACCATCAAATAAGTAAAGATATGCTGAATTACAAGACTAACTGCACCTAAAGCTACAGAGTTTTCACCCAGTTGAGTAGGCACAATCCTTACTTGACTACCTACCTCTTCAAAAGTTTTATCTCTAACAGCTTTTTTAATAACATCTAGGAGCACAGATCCAGCTCTTTCGATTCCGCCACCTATTACAACTACTTCTGGGTTAAATATCTGTACAAGATAAGCAATTCTAACCCCTAACTCCTCACCTGCTTCTCTTACTAATCTTATCGCCAGCTCATCACCAGCTCTTACTGCATCAACAACAGATTTAAAATCAATCTTAGAGCTATCTCCTCCAGCTAATTCTAAAATCTTAGAATCGCTCGTCTCTTTTACTCCTTCTATTGCAGCAGCTTTAAGTCCTAAATCAGCCTCCCAGCGATCTAATCCTCTCCAACGACCTTTCCCATCTTCTCCTAAATTAGGCAATCCTAATTCACCGGCACAACCGCCAGCACCACCATAGATCTGACCATTGATTACTATCCCGCAACCAACGCCAGAGTACATAAAGATAAGGTTCTTAATCTCACTCTCAAGCTCAAACTCTCGTTCTCCAAAAGCAGCAACAGTTGCATCGTTTTCTACGAAGACAGATATCTGAAACTTCTGCTCTAACATATTTTTCAGCGTAGAGATATATATGCTGCCCATCTGCTGAGGCCAACGTATGGTTCCGCCTTTTCTATCAACAATCCCAGGTATACCTATACCGATACCTTTTATCTGGTCTCTATCAACATTAACTTTAGATATTAGCTCTGCGATAAGATCTGAGATCGCATCTATCATGGCATTCTCTGTACCTTCAGGGCGAACTTTTTCTACTTTTACAAGTATGTTTGCTTTTAGATCAGAGACAACCCCTATGATATTAAGAAGGTCTAGGCCTATGCCTATTATATATGCAGCCTTTGGATTTAACTCTAAAACTACCGGCCTCCTACCTCCTGTTGAGACATCGAGTCCACCCTCTATGACAAGCCCTTTTTGAATATAAGTATTAACATAATTAGAGACCGTAACAATATTGAGTTCTGTCTCTTTGGAGATCTCTGTACGAGTAATAGGTCCTCTTCTACGAATTAAATCTAATATTGAAAAATTTTTCCGTTCCCTGTCTGTTAAGACTTCTGCTGCTTCTACCATCTCTACCTCCTTTAATAGTTACTCCCTGAGGAGTTTATTGCCCGCCTCTACAATTCCAGGTAAGATCTCATCCAGTTCAGCTTGACCGTTAAAGAATAAATCAAGTTTTGGTTTTATATATAGCTCTTCTATCTCTCTCCAGTTAGAACTGAACGGCGGAAAGACTACGCTCTTAACCGCTTCGTTTAGCATCTTTTTATTCAAAGGCTTCTCTTTACTCCCAGCCCAAAAAGAACCCTTAGAGACTGATATTCTGCTTGGCTGTGCTAATCCTATTAAGGCAATCTTCTCCATAGCCTCTGGAGAAGTTAAAGCTTTAATAACCTTCCAAGCAAGTTCAGATTTTTTTGATGTCTTAAGTATACAATATGCTGTTCCTCCTGTTGCAATCTTCTGTATATTACGAGGGCTCTTAGGAAACATCGCTATATCCCAATCAAAGCTTTTTATGTTCTGCAAGGCCGGAGTCTCCCATATCCCAGAACCTAACATAGCAAGGCGTCCAGTCATAAACATCATCTGTACACCCATCCCCACATTGATAAGAGCAGATGGTGTCGGAGATATTTTATGTTTTAAAATAAGGTCTCTATAAAACTCTAGACCCTCTTTAGATGCTTCTGTATCCAATCTTATAGATCGAGGATTTTTAACGTTATCTACAAGTCCACCGCCATTGGCTAAAACAAAGTTCTGCCAAGCCCAAGTATAGAAACCGTACCTCTTAACTTTACCTTTTTCGTCTCTCTGGGTGAGAACCTTAGCAATCTTAAGAAGATCTTCCCAATCCCAATCATCTTGAGGATAGGGGATACCATATTGATCAAAGATATTTTTATTATAATAGACACAAGCAAAAGGAGCTATATCTCTAGGTATGCCATAGATACCACCGTTAATTGTAAAATGCTCAATAATAGGTGAGAAAAAATCTTCTAATTTAAAACTGTCGTCACGCTCCAAAAATGGGGTAAGATTTAAAAATACACCTTTAGAGTAAAAATTGGTAAAAAGCCCTGCCTCTGCAGCTATAATATCAGGTGCATCGCCACCTGCTATCCTAGTTAATATCTTGCTGCTATAGCCTCCATAAGGAGTATGCTCTAAGACAACTTTTACCTCTGGGTTATCTCTCTGCCAATCTTTAATAATAGAGGTTATTATCTTAACCTCTTCCGGAGAACCCCAGAATGCAAAGCGCACTTTATTAGTGTTTAAAGTAGAATCTCTACCGCAACCTAATATGACCATAGTTATTAAGATTAAAATACTTTTTGCAATCTTCATAATAAACTTATTAAGAGAGTTATTTAAATTTTAAAATAACATTTATCAATTGTCAAACATATTTAAAACATTGGGGGTAATTAGTTGCTTGAAAACTCTACAATATCATTCTTAGCTATAACATCATTGGGCAAGCTCAGGATAATATCTAAAGCGGACGTTACTTCTCTAATCTCTTTCACTTGAAGCTTAGCGATTAGTTTACCCTCTCTATATATGAAACATTTCATTCCTAGTTCTACTCCATCTCTTCTGCCACGATCTATTACTATAAAACCTTCTCCGCTATTAATAGCAACCACTTTGGCTTCGATGCTATTATACCCCACTTCTATGCTAGGAAGTTCAACTCTAGATTCCTCTTCATCGTAGCCCATCTTTTTAATATCTTCCAAAGCTCCCTCAAGGCCCTGTTTGAGGCGCGTTACTTCAAGCATTTTATCTTCTAAGATTTGATTGACATAGCCAACACGTTTTTCAAATTTATCCCTACCTCTCACTTCTGCAAGCATCTTAACTTTCAAGTCTTCTAATCGTTTCTCCGTAGCTAGTTTATCTCGTTGGGCCTGCTCTAACTGTAATGCTAAAGAATGTTTATCCTGTTCTAATTTCTCTAAATCTCTTATAGATTCTAATTTCTCTTCTTTCTCTTGCTCTAGAGTTTGAGAAAATGAGGAGACCATCCCTCTTGTCTGATTTAAACGTTCTTCTAAAATATTTTTCTCATCCAAAAGTTCTCCTGTAAGCTGGTTCAATCTCTCTCTTTCGTTTTCAAACTTTGATATCTCTGAATCTTTTCTCTCAAGCAATCTCTCTAAGTTGTTCAATCTAAGCTCTAAAGAAGATTTCTCGCGTAACAAATTAGACCAAAATTGATCTTCTTTTCTTGTCTCTGTTTTTGAACTTTTTTCCAGTCTACCTCTTAAGCTTTCCCTGTCTTTAACAAGACGTGTTACCTCATCTTTTAACCTGCTGTTTTCATCGGCTAAATTTTGCAGCTCTTCTTCTGCTATAACCTCACTGTCTTTTAATTTAACCACCTGTTCTCTATAACCTAAAAGCTGAGTTTTTATCTCGCCTACTTCTATTTTAAACTTATCCAATTCAAATTCTAAATCTCGATTTTTTTGATGCCACAATGATTGCTCTTCTACATAATTAGAGTATATTTTTCTATTTTCTGTCCCCAACCAGAAAGCCGAAATAAAAGACAGTACCGTTAATACTGTTAAAGCTGAATATATTACTATTTTTGTGTTATCGTTCATTTAGCTCTCCTAAAAAACATATGTCCTAACATATATTTTAAGTCTTCTAATATCATATATCCAGAAGGAATTACTAATAAAGTTAATACAGTAGATACAGACATACCTCCAATAACAGTCTTCGCTAGAGGGCTCCAAAGATTTGATGACTCACTCTTATCCAATGCCATAGGCATAAGGCTACAGATCGTTGTAATAGAGGTCATAAATATGGGACGCAATCTATGTTCGGCTCCTCCAAGAATAGCTTCCTTTAATCCGACATTCTGCCTTCTCAAAAAATTGATATGGTCAACCATAACTATTGCATTATTTACAACTATCCCCCCTAACATCAACATTCCCATAAGAGCCCCAATATTAATAGATGTATTTGTATAATAAAGTGTTGGGATAACACCTATCGCAGCAAGAGGAACAGTTGCCATAATAATAAATGGTTGAGTATAAGATTCAAACAGTGAAGCCAAAACTAAAAAAATTAAAAATAGTGCTGTAATAACGGCAAACTTTTGTTGACGTTCGTTTTCGACCATTAACTCGTAATCACCGCTAAATCTATAAGTATAATTTTCAGGCATTTCAAAATCTTTTAATATTTTGTCGCACCTCTCAATGGCTGTATTTAAATCTAAAGCACCTCGATTCGCACTAACTTGAACCATTCTTGACTTATTCTTATGCCAAATCTCGCTTGGAGCTATATCAAATTTTAAATCTGCAACTTGTTTCAAAGGAACTTCTAACCGCTCTTGATTTACAAAAGTAATATTTTTTAGATCTTCAAAGCTATCGCGGTCTAATTCGCTTATTCTTACAACTATTTCAACCTCTTTCTTCTCTGTATGGAAAAAACTGGACCTTAAGCCCCGGATCTTACCATGCAACTGGTAAGCTATATCTTTTATTGTCAAACCAAACATACTAAGCTTGTCTTGGTCTACTAGTATTCGTATCTCTGGTCTTCCCTCACGCATCCTTATCTTCTGGTCTGTAATACCTTCCACTTGAGATAGGCTTTGAGCCATCTTCATCGCTATCTGTTTTAAAACATCGTAGTCATAACCATTTATATCTATAAATATTTCATTACTGCCTGCCTCTTGAGGAAGTTCAAAGTATATAAAAGCATCGAAATTTTTCATCGTCTCGTCCATCTTAGGGCGAAGCTCTTCTATAAGATCGTTTGTCACTTTATCTCTTTGAGCAAGCGGTTTTAATTTTACATATATCTTAGAAGACCACCTCTCAATCCTAGAAGATACGGTCCGTACTTCCGGAACTTCTTTGAGAATTTTTTCAACCATAGCAACAGCTTTATCACTCATCTCTAGCCTTGCTCCTGTAGGCAACTCAACATGCACAGTGAATTTATTCTGTTCTGTAATCCCAATAAACTCTCGTCCTATATCTCTTTGCATAGGCCAAATCCAGATAACAATTCCCACCATAATAAGGATTAGAAGATACCTAAATCTTAAAATAAATTTTAATAATCCTATATATACCCCTCTAATTTTTTTAATACTTTTCTGACTTCTCTTTAAGAATGGTATCCCTCCGCCCATCTTTATCCTAGACGCAGCTAGTGGAATTAAGCTTAGTGCTACAAATAAAGATGCAAGGAGAGAATAGACTACTGTCCAGGTTAATCCACTATAAAGCAGCCTTATCTGTTTACCGACAAAGATTATCGGCAAGAATGCAACTACGGAAGTAATAGTTGACGCCGCTATTGCAAGACTAACCTCTTTACTGCCATCTAATGCAGCCGCTCTTTTTTTTAAACCTTGTTCTCGCTTCTTAAATATATTTTCAAGTACAACAATAGAGGAGTCGACTAACATGCCTATACCTAAGGCTAACCCAGAAAGAGTCATAACATTTAAAGTCAAACCCTGCATAAACATTATTGTAAATGTAGCCATAACAGAGAGAGGTATAGAGAGTGCAATAATAAATGTTGGAGCTACATCATGAAGGAAGAGCAACAATACTACAACTGCTAATGCTCCGCCAAACATAAGCGACTTACGGACTGTATCAATAGCCTCTTGAACATATTCAGCCTGCTGGAAGGTAGGCCTGATTATTACGTCCTGAGGTAAATCTTCCCGTATCTTAGCAAGAGCTTCAACCAAAATCTTATTTACTTTTATAGTATTAGCTGTAGACTCTTTCTGCACATATATAGAGACCACTGGCCTAGAGTCAACTCGGGAAAGATCTATGGGGTCAAGGAAAGAGTCTTTGATTCGGGCAACATCTTTAAGTTTAACGATAGAGCCTTGAGCATTAATACCTACTCCAATCTCTTTTATATCATCAATACTTCTATACTGACCCATAAGACGGACTAGATTTTTAACTCTCTCTTCTTCCATCTCTCCTAAGAGAAGATCTATGTTGTTAGCCCCCACAGTATCTATAAGTTGGCCTAAAGATATGTTATAAGTCTGAAGCCCGGTCTCAGTAGCTTCGACAATAATCTTTCTCTCTCGGCCTCCGGCTATCTCTATATTTGCTACACCCTCTATTCGTTGTAATCTGGATTTTACCTGTTCATCTACAATTCTTCTTAACATCTCAGGAGTATATCTCTCCCCCGTTACAGCAAGTATCGCTATCGGAACATCTGTCTGCTGATATCTTGCAATAACAGGCTTCTCTATCTCTCTAGGCAACCTATCTTTTACTCGACCAAACTTTTCTCTAACCTCCAGTGAAGCAAAATCCATATCAGTCCCTGGCTCAAATCTTAAAATAACTCTAGACTCTCCCTCTTCTGAGATTGCTATAAGCTCTTTGAGTTTGTTTACATCACTCACAGCTTCTTCAATTGGTTTGGTAACAAGACGTTCTACGTCCGGAGATGGAACACCACCTCTAATTCTTACTATGATACTTATGGTGTCGTAACTATAGTTCGGCATCAACTCCACCGGTAACCGTGTTAAAGCAATATAGCCTATCAATACGATACCTACAAATATCATACTCATTGCAACTGGTTTTTTTATCGAGAATTCAGGTAGATTCATAATAAATCTAAAACTATTTTATTCTATACCATCTGCCAGGACCATTTGGTCCTTCCGGAGTAATTATTTCTCTCTCTTGGAGGTTCTTAAGATCTCTAGCCGCTGTAGCAACAGAGATGCCGAACATTTGGACATACTCCTGCCTTGTCAGTTTTCCTCTTTGACGCAAATATTTTAGAGCCTCCCGTTGTCTATTATTTAATTCTAAATCTTGAAAATTATCTTTTGGAGTTTCCTCTATTATTATGTCTTCTTCTATTGGTTTAACTTCTTCTGATTCTAAGGTCGGCTTCCTTATCTCTTCTCTCTGAAGCAATGCCCCGTTTTTATCACCTATTTTACTGCTACCCTCTATCATTTTAACAGCAACAATATATAATGCCGGAATTATGAAAAGCGTAAGAAGAGTCGACGAAGATAAGCCTCCGATAACAGCTATGGCCATAGGAGCTCTTAGCTCCGCTCCTTCGCTAAAGCCTAAAGCAAGAGGCATAAGACCAAGAGTAGTTGTAAGGGCTGTCATTAATATCGGCCTCAATCTATTTTGAGAAGCTTCTAAAGCAGCATCGTAAGCAGAGAGTCCCTCTCGTCTTAGTCCATTTATATGGTCAATTAAAACAATACCATTATTAACAACTATGCCGCCTAAGATAATAACCCCCAAAAAGACAACTATGTTAAGAGTTGTATTGGTAATAAGCAGAGCAGCTGTTATACCTATAGCTGCTAAAGGAACAGCAAGTATAATAATAAATGGCTGCCAGAAAGATTCGAACTGTGCAGCCATAATCATATAGACAAGGACTATAGATAAAAGCAAAGCAAAGAATAGACTCTTAAAAGAAGACTCCATCTCTTTACGCTCCCCGCTAAGCTGAACTGAATAATCCAAAGAGATGTCTTGTTTAGCTATCGCTCTCTCTACACTATTGGCAACTTCATTAAACCCTCTTTTATAAATATTGGCCGAAACAAGAACCGTTCTCTCTTGGTCTAATCGCTTGATCTCTGAAGGGCCCACGCCTTTTGCAAGATAGGCTACATCTGCTAAGGGAATCTCGACACCAAGAGGTGAATGGATAAGTATATTCCTTATCTTAGAGAGACTCTCTCTATCCTCTTCACGTAATCTTGTCCTTATATCATACTCTCTACCCTCTTCCTTATACTTAGATGCAACATAACCACGGATTGCTGCATGGGTTGCTAAAGCTATAGTATTGACTGATAGATTATAAAGCGCTGCTTTCTGCTTCATTATATTTATCTTTACCTCTGGCTGGGGAGGCATAAGATCGCTCTTGATATCATAGAGTCCATCAATATCTCCTAAACTTAAAACCATATTCTCTGATATAGAGCTCAGGACCTCTAAATCGCGGCCTTTAATTTCAACATTGACTGGCTTACCGCCACCCATAGCTGCTTTAAATATTGTCTCTTGAAGGATATACGCTAACTCTGCTTTCTCTAAATCAACTGCAAGAAGGTCTTTCTGTAATTGCTGAACAACATCCTGACTTTTCCTATAAAGAGGAGATTTTTTAGGCAGTTTCTTTAGGTTGACTACTATTTGAGCTTGATGAGAACCTAGCGTCTCTATAGAACCACCCTGATCTCTCTCTTTAGAAGATCCTATTGTTACGCTTACACCTTTAATGTCTGGGTATTTAAATATTACTTTCTCAATCTTCTTTATAACTTTATCTGTTATCTCAATCTTGGTTCCTGTAGGCATATCAACCTTAATCATAAACTCTCTCTGGTCAACCTTAGGCATTAACTCTCTGTCAATACCCATCAATAGATAAAGCGATATTCCTATTGTTGCAATAACGATAAGAAACCCAGCATGTTTAAATCTTAAGAAAACCTTTAATGCGCCTAAATATGAAACCCGTAATAGTTTCATCCAAGCCCACTCTTTACGCTCTTTACTTACTCTCTTCATCTTAGAAGCAAGGCTGGGTATCAAAGAGAGTGCTACAGCAAGAGAAGCAATAAGAGCAAAAATAACAGTAAAAGCCAGCTCTTTAAAAAGTTGACCCGCGACGCCTTGAACAAATATTAAAGGAAGAAAAACAGCTATTGTTGTTAAGGTAGAAGCAAAGATAGCAGCTGCCACCTCAGAAGCTCCCTCACTGGCTCCCTCTTTAGCATCGGCTCCAAGCTGTCTCTTACGCATTATATTTTCAATGACAACGATGGCATTATCGACTAACATACCAACGCCCAAAGCAAGTCCGCCTAAAGACATAATGTTTATAGATAGTCCCCTAAAATACATAAGACTAAAAGCAAACATAATAGATATAGGTATTGAGAGTGCAACTATTAAAGAACTGTACACATTCATCAAAAAGAAAAAGAGAACAATAAAAGCAAGTATACCTCCTTGAACTGCAGCATCTCTTACACCATTAATTGAATCTTTAATAAATTTCGATTGATCATAGACAATCTCAATTTTAACCCTGCCTTGCAACCTATCCTCGATACCGACGAGCTTCTTCTCGATAGCTTTAACAACGGTAATTATATTAGCCCCTGCTTGCCGCTGGATCCTTAAAGCAATATTATCGCGACCATTATAACGAGATATATTTGTCAGATCTTTAAGTGTATCTTTTACTTTGCCTAAATCACTTAAGTGAATCATTCTTTTGTCTATGTTCTCCCCTTTTAAGTCTCTGATATACTCTTCATACTGTGTCTTTGGCGGATCAACATCTTGAACTTCAACAACAACATTCTCAATCTCTTTTACTGCTTCAAACTCGCCCATTGTTCTAATAAGATATTCATAAAATGTTTCTTTAATAGTTCCAGCGGGGAAAGTAAAGTTTGTCTGCTTTATAGATTCGGCAACCTTTAATATTGGAATACGACTGGCATAGAGCTTGCCTTGATCAAGCTCAACAAGAATCTCGCGTTCTCTGCCGCCTACAATAGCAGCTGAGGCAACACCGTCTATTTTTTCCAGTTCATCTTTTATCTCTTTTCTGGTCAACTCCCTTAACTCACGAGGCGGGATATCTCCCTTTATAGAGAGTATGGCAATAGGAATTTCAAAAGGATTAAACTTCATTACTATCGGATCTTCAGCCCCAATAGGCAACCTCTCTTTGACTAAGTCTATCTTTTCTCTTACACCTAAAGACGCAAAATCCATATTTGTACCCCAATCAAAATCAAGGATAATTAGAGCAAGCCCCTCTTTTGAGATTGACGATATATTCTTTAATCCGTTAACAGTACCTACCGCTTCCTCAATTATCTTTGTTACAAGAGTCTCGATCTCTTCGGGTGAAGCATTTTCATAAGTTGTGACAATGCTAATTTGAGGATAAGATATGGAGGGGTATAGCTCTTGAGGAAGGCGTATCCAAGAAATAGCACCTAAGAGCATAATGCCCAAGAAAAACATTGTTGTCGTAACCGGTCTTCTTACAGAAAAATTAGGTAGACTCATTACAGAATAAGAGTTAAAAAAGCTTTTCCTGTTTATCTATAATCTTGACAGGGCTCCCAGCAGAAAGTTTTTTCATTCCTGGAGTCTCTGTAACAATAAGATCACCTTCCTGGAGACCTTTTTTAACAACAGCAAAATCTGTAGTGATATGCTCAACAGAGACTTGACGATATGCTATTTTGCCTTCTTCTACAACTGCTGCATAGTAGGCTCCCTGTTGTATAGAAACAGAGGAACTTGGAATAACATGAGCATTCTGCTTTCTAAATACTGCAATAGAGGCGCGTGCAAACATCCCAGGCCTAAGTAGCTTACCTGGATCTAGCACCCGTATACGTGTATGGAGCGTTCGCGTTCTTTCATCTATTTCAGGGAATAAAGTCTCTACATAACCAAAGAAAACTCTTGTAGGATAAGTATCTACTTTTATTTTTACTTTTTGACCTGATTTTATCTTAAAGATATCTTTCTCTATAATCCCTACCTCTACAAAAGTATTGTCTGGATCGATAAGCCTGCAGATCAAATCATTAGATGTAATAAACTCTCCTGCTTCTTTCTCTTTTTTACCTATTAGTCCATCTCGAGGAGCTTTGAGCTGCAGCTTATCAAGTTTTAACTTACTTAATGCCAGCTCTTTGTTGCCTATCTCTACTTTGGCTTTAGCAACATTAACCTCAGCTTGAACCTGTTCTAACCTGTCTTTTATTATTGCGCCCAATTCATACAACCTTTTAACCATTCCATATCTTTTTAGTGCAGCTTTATATTCTGCCTCTGAAGCTTGCAATTTTGCCTGTGCCCATTGAATTTCTAAATTAACATCTTTAGGATCAAGTACTGCAAGTATGCTATTTTTTTTGACTTCTTCGCCCTCTTTAAAACCAGCGCTTTTCACAACACCATTTGTTTCAAATTTTAGCTCAAGCACAGGAATATTTCTAACAGTACCAGCTGCAAACAGTTCATCTGTAAAATCGGTAGGCTTAAGTTCGTAGGCTTTGATTGGCACTTCTTCTTGAGATTGCTGAGGAAATAGAGAAGAGATATCCGGAGTCTTTTCTTTAGAAATATCTTTCTCCTTTGAAGACTCGACAGACTGTTGTTTCTCTACAGGCTGGCTACCGTTTTCATCTTTAGCATTAAAGAGTCTCTTTACGCCTAAAAAGAGAAAGACTATAATGACTACATTTACAAAAATAAGAACCGTCTTCTTTAAACTAAAAAATTTTTGTATTCGAGCAAAATCTAACCTGTTTTTCATTGTATTATCTCCACGTTATCTCCGATTCTTAAACCTTTAAAATCACCCCCAACACCTTTTTCTAAATAACAGGCTGAAGTATCTTCATCTATATTAGCAGGAATAAGCAAAGCGTACTCTCTGCCGTCTCTATAGACCATAACTTTACTAATTGCGGTTAAACCTTTATCGTTACCGATATTTAAAATTGCCATACCATACTGATTGTTAACTCCTATTATCCTTCCTTCTATACCTGTTAAAATTGAATCTTTATGTTCTTTTTTAAAATCTGGGAGCAAGAAAGGTGTATAGC
>CAYRCW010000016.1:0-5814 GCA_964422895.1 uncultured Planctomycetia bacterium
AATGCAGAGGCTGCTCAGAAAGGCCATGATTTTGCTTTAGCATTAAAAAATAAGGAGGAGTAAATGTTTGTTCCTATTATATCGAAGCCGGCTACGAGCTTGGCAAATAAGACTGGTTCTTGGCGGACAAAGGAGAAGCCTAAGTTTTTGCAGGAAAATTGTATAGGATGTAATATGTGTGTTAATATCTGTCCTGAAGGTTGTATCAAAAGTTTAGACAACAATAAATTTGAAGCCGACCTTGATTACTGTAAAGGTTGCGGGCTCTGTGCAGTTATCTGCCCAAAAAAAGATATAGAGATGATTGGGGAGGATGAGAAATGAAAGTATTTATAGAAGGTTCTCATGCTGTAGCCGAAGCTGTAAAGATGATAAAGCCAAAAGTTGTCTGTGCCTATCCAATAACTCCGCAGACACATATTGTAGAGAGGCTATCTGAGATGGTTGCAAATGGTGCGTTAAAGTCAGAATATGTTAATGTTGAATCGGAACATTCTGCTGCCTCTGTTGTTCTAGGCTCTACTGCTACAGGTGCCCGGTCTTATACGGCGACGAGTTCTCAGGGACTAATTCTCATGAGTGAAGTACTGTTTAATATTGCAGGTATGAGATTGCCTGTTGTCTTAACTTGTGTAAATAGAGCTCTTTCAGCTCCAATTAATATTTGGAATGATCATCAGGATTCTATGACAATTAGAGATGCAGGCTGGATGCAGTTTTATGCAGAGAATAATCAAGAGTCCCATGATCTGCATTTTTTAGCTTACAAGATAGCAGAGAATAAAGATATTATGCTTCCTGTGATGGTATGTATGGATGGATTTATACTTTCGCATGGTTATGAGGTTGTAGATATAGCCACCCAAGAACAGGTTGACCAGTATATACCTCCTTATGAGCCTGCATATAAATTAGATCCTCAGGAGCCGCTTACTATGGGTCTACTGGGTGCTCCAGATGTATATATGGAGACTCGCTATGCTATTCAAAAGACTATGGATGAGACTCTGTCAATTATTGAAAAAGAGGAGATAGAGTTTGAAAAAACATTTGGTAGAAAAACGCCTCTTTTGATAGAAGAGTATAAATTAGAAGGTGCGGAAAAGGTATTAATAGCTATGGGTTCTATAACTGGAACTATAAAAGATGTAGTTGATGAACTACGAGAAAAAGGTGAGAAAGTTGGTCTGCTTAAGATCGTATGTTACAGGCCTTTTCCCCAGGAGAAGATCTACGAAGCACTTAAGTCTGTTAAAAAGATAGGCGTTATAGATAAAGCTATATCTTTAGGTTCTTCTGGTCCTCTCCACTTAGAAGTTGCTGCTTTGATGCAGTCAAAAGGAGAGTCAAAGCCTGTAAGTAGTTTCATTGCAGGTTTAGGTGGGCGAGATATTAAGCCTAAGACAATAGTAGGGATATTCAATCTTATGGATAAAGATCCTCAGGGAGTTAATTTTGTCGATCTCAATAAATGGTACAAAGAAGAATCAGCTATAATGATCAGTTAAGGAGGTATTAATGCAGGATAATCTATTTGTTTCTGGACATACTGCTTGCGCTGGCTGTGGCCAGTCTTTGGCAGCCAGGTTAGTACTTAATGCAGCTGGTAAAGATACAATAATTACAAATGCCACTGGATGTCTTGAAGTCTTCTCTACAGGGTTTCCGCAGACAGCATGGAAAGTGCCTTTTATACATTCTCTGTTTGAAAATGCTTCTGCAGTTGCATCAGGTGTTGAGGTAGCTTTAAAAGCTTTAGGTATAAAAGATAGAGTCAATGTTATATCTCAAGGCGGGGATGGAGGCACAGCTGACATAGGATTGCAGTCTCTATCTGGAATGCTTGAGAGAGGCCACGATATTCTCTATGTGATGTATGATAATGAGGCCTATATGAATACAGGCATTCAAAGAAGTGGAATGACGCCTGCTTATGCTAGCACGACAACATCTCCTGCGGGTAAGCTATCTTTAGGTAACCCCCAGCCGAAGAAAAATATGGCTGCAATATGTGCTGCTCATGATATTCCTTATTCAGCTACTGCCTCTGTCGGTTATCCTAAAGATATCGAGAGGAAGGTTAAGAAGGCCATATCTATAAAAGGTCCTAAGTTTCTCCATATCTTTGTTCCTTGCCCTTTAGGCTGGAGATACGATCCTTCAGCTACAGACAGGATAGCAAAGTTAGCTGTCGAGACAGGGCTCTTCCCTATAGTTGAGTATGAGAATGGAAAAATATCAAAAACCATGCAGTTTAAAGAACTAAAAGTGGTGGGAGAGTTCTTAAAAGCTCAAGGAAGATTTAAGCATCTTATGAAGGATAGCCCTGAGATTAAAGAAGCCATAAATTTTCTTAACAATATTGTTCAAGAGAATATAGATAGATATAATTTAATTAAATAAGAAGAATACAGTACGTAGTGTTTAATTCTATTTAACTAAGATCATTCAGAATGTTATTATATATGGAGGTGTCTTGTGGTTTGGGAAGAAGATTTTAACAAAGAGCTTAAAAAACTTAAAAACGCTTTAAATAGAATGCTGATTAGGTCTAAAGAGTTTCAAATTTTTAGAAAAAAATTAAAAGAATGGAATTTAGATAGTGATATATCGTTTCAAATGCATATCGTTGATAAGGAGGACAGGAGCTTTTTTAAGAGAAATGGTTTCAAGAAGAATGGAAATAAAATAACAGAAGTCGATCTTGCATTTTTGAAGAAAAATGGTATAAAATGGGATTAATTAAGATTAAAAATTTATGAAAGGAGGCAGAAGATGATAGTAAAAGTAGATGCTGATATCTGTATAGGTTGCGGTCTTTGTGTTAACATGGCCCCCGAAGTCTTCCAGATGGAAGAGGATAAGGCTGTAGTTGTGTCTGATGTAGTTGCCGAAGGCCAGGAAGAGGTTGCCAAGAAGATGGCAGAAGACTGTCCAGTCAACGCAATAAACGTAGAATAAATTACTATAATAAAACCCCCTCTATCTTGTCTTGATAGAGGGTTTTTTGTCCGCTATTTGTAAATACAAGCATTAGATGGTAAATTTATACTAGACTAGTGTAGGGGCAAAATGAGATTTAAAAATTTCAACTTTTTAATTTTAATAATATTATCATTATTATCATTAAGCGTCTATTCGCTAAAGACCTTAAATTACTCCCAATATAATTGTCGCAGGTCTAGAGACGTTATTTACCCACAAGAGTTTTTAAGATTTATAAATGGCGTTGGTGAGCAGTCAGGACAGATGGCGGAGATGTTTAAGATAGAGTGGAGTGATCATATCGATAATAGTAGGCGACTTATAATACAGGGAGCCCAAGGTATAACCAGAGATAGAGTCATTGTTGTAGGCGCAGGGAATTGTACAGATATTCCTTTAGAAGAGTTAACTCTATCTTTCCAGAGAGTGGTTCTGTATGATTTTGATATAGCAAGCATTGAAGGTGCAAGAGATATGCTATCCTTAGAATTACAAAATAGAGTTGATCTAAATTCTCAAGATATCTCTTCAGTTGGGGCGTTATTTTTAAGAGACACGATTGGGATGGTTGATAATACCACTCTTGAAAGGGATGTTGTTCGAAATATTATAAGTTATATGGATAACATGGAGTTGCCTAAAGGAGATATATCTAGCGACGAAAAAGCTGATTATATAGTGTGCTCTCTTGTATTGAGCACTTTAATGTGGGGGGAGTTTCTGTATTTAGAGCAGAAGATTGCAGATAAATTTGGCGAATTAGAGGCCACCTATTTCTTAGATGATATTTGGGAAGAAGCCAAATTAAGATTTAAAGACAGGGTTGTGAATAATGTTATTGATATACTCGCAGCAACTCTTCAACCAGGTGGTAGATTACTTTTTATTGATTCAGCTATAAAACATACAACGGACAATAGTGTTTCAGGTTCTCTAGAGGATATCCAGGTTTTTTCTGCAGAGCACTTAAGAGGCCTTTTAAAGGGTCGTTTTAGTATAGACTATGAAGAGAGTTGGAGCTGGTCTTATCTGCCGGAGGACAATAGCTTTAATAGCGTGAGTGAACATGAGATAGAGGCTCTAATACTCAGCCTTCCTCAATTTTAATCTCTTTATCTCTTTCCAGCGTTGACAAAATATCCTTATTATGTAAGAATTTTTCCATGATAGATAGATATGGTTTACCAGAGATGAAGAAAATTTGGTCACTAGAGTCTAGGTTTCAATATCTTCTTGATGTTGAACTGGCAGTTCTTGAAGTTTTGCAAGAGAAGAAGAGAGTACCTTTAAGTAAAAAGCGATTATTAGAAGTTAAGAGAAAAGCGTCTTTTGATGTTAAAAGAATAGAAAAGATAGAAAAAGATACAAACCATGATTTAATAGCATTCCTTAAGAATTTAGAGGAGAACATCGGTAAAGATGCAAAGTACATACATAAGGGTCTTACCTCTTCAGATGTTTTAGATACAGCCTTGTCATTACAGCTTAGAGATGGAATTAATATTTTAGAGAAAGATTTAAAGGGTTATCTAAAAGTATTAAAACCTTTAATTAGAAAGTATAAGAATCTGCCTGCAATTGGCAGAAGTCATGGTATCCATGCAGAGCCTACAACTTTAGGATTTAAATTTCTCAGTTTTTACTCAGAGGGTTTAAGAAATAGAGAGCGTCTTAAGAAGGCTAAAGAAGAGTTAGCGTTTATTGCAATATCTGGTGCTGTAGGTACTTATGCTAATATGCCTCCTGATGTCGAGAGAGCAGTTGCGAAGAAACTCAAAATGAAAGCAGAACCTCTCTCTACTCAAGTTATACCCCGGGATAGGTTGGCCAGCCTATTTGCAACATTAGCTTTAGTAGCTGCCTCTTTAGAGAGATTTGCAACAGAGATAAGGCATCTTCAAAGGACTGAGGTAAATGAGGTGCTAGAGCCATTTGGCAAAAAACAGAAAGGTTCATCTGCTATGCCGCATAAGAGAAACCCTATTCTTTGTGAAAGAATATCAGGCTTAGCTAGAATGTTTAGAGGTTATCTTATCCCTGCTATAGAGAATATAACTCTCTGGCATGAGCGAGACATATCTCATTCTTCAGTTGAGCGTATAATATTACCGGATGCTTTTATTTTGTTAGATTATATGTTTTCTATTATGACAAAGATAGTTAAAGGCTTAGAAGTTAATAGAGATGTTGTTAGTGAAAATCTCTGGCTCAAGAAAGGGCTTTTTGCATCGGGGAGATTGATGGTTATGCTTATAGATAAAGGTCTTTCTCGTTCAGAGGCTTATGATTTAGTGCAGGGCCCAGCCTTAAAATCATACCGCGGAAGAATAGATTTTAAAGATTTAATAATCAAAGACCCAAAGATCAGAAAGTTTCTTAATGGAAAAGAGATAGAGAAGGTTTTTGACCTTAAATCCTACCTCAGTTATATAGATCAAGTTTTTAAGCGTTTTAAGATCTGACGTTATAAGCCTAGCATTTTAAAATAGAGGAGCTAAGCATGATAGATTACAAGAAATCTGGCGTTGATGTTGATAAAGGAAACAGTTTTGTAAAGCAGATAAAACCAATTGTTAATTCTACTAAATCCAAACGTGTCTTAGAAGACATTGGATCTTTTGCAGCTTTTTATGACATTAAAGAATTTAAAAAATATAACCATCCACTTTTAGTCTCTTCAACAGATGGAGTAGGTACAAAGATAAAGCTCTGTATTGCAGCTGATAGATTAGAAGTAGCAGGCTATGATTTAGTTGCAATGAATGTTAATGATATTATAACAACTGGAGCAACGCCTCTTTTCTTTTTAGATTATTTTGCGACTTCAAG
>CAYRCW010000016.1:5914-11514 GCA_964422895.1 uncultured Planctomycetia bacterium
AATATTTGGTCCATCTAAAGATGCTGCTAGACTTGAAGGCAGTAAGATTTTTGCAAAAGAGTTTATGAAAGAAGAGAATATACCAACAGCTGATTTTAAAGTTTTCAATGGTTATAATCAGGCTAAAGAGTTTTTAAAAGAGCAACAGTTTCCAAAAGTTATTAAAGCCGATGGTCTCTGTGGAGGTAAGGGTGTCTTTGTGGTTAAAGATTTAGTTGAAGCAGAGAGTGTGTTAGCTAAGATAATGGATGAGAAGGTTTTTGATAAGGCAGGAGATGCTATTATTATTGAAGACTGTCTTTTTGGTCAAGAAGCCTCCATTATTGCTATATCTGATGGCGACAGCATTGTCCCATTTGTATCATCTCAAGATCATAAGCAGATTTATGATGGAGATAAAGGTCCCAATACAGGTGGCATGGGTGCTTGTTCTCCTGCACCTATTGTTAGCGATGAGATACTTGATAAAGTTGTAGAGGGTGTTTTAAAACCAACAATCGCTGGGATGAAGAATAGAGGCTGCCCTTTTAAAGGTGTTCTTTATGCAGGGGTTATGATAGTAGAAGGGGAACCTTATGTTCTAGAGTTTAATGTGAGATTTGGGGATCCTGAGACACAGGCTATGTTGCCGAGAATGAAATCCGATATAGTAGATGTAATAGAAGCCTCTATAGATGGAACTATTGACAGTATAGATATAGAGTGGGGAAGAGAGGTGTCTGTTAGTATTGTTCTTGTTTCAGGTGGATATCCAGGTAGTTATGAGAAAGATAAAGAGATTTCAGGCCTAGAAGAGGTTGGCAGCATTGATGGTGTTTTAATATTTCATGCTGGTACAGTTAAAAAAGAAGAGTTAGACAATATTAAATATTTTACATCTGGAGGTAGAGTTTTAAATATCACAGCTTTAGGTGGTAGTATTAAAGAAGCCAAGGATAAGGCTTATAAAGCAGTTAGCCTAATAGGCTTTGAAAATATATATTATAGAAGAGATATATCGGACAAAGCTTTAAGAAAGGAGGTTTAAGATGGGTAGAGCTCTGATAAGTATAGTATTGGGAAGTGATTCAGACTTACCTATGCTTAAGGGTGGTCTAGAGATTTTAAAGAGCTTTAAAGTCGAACATGAAGTCAGAATATTGTCAGCTCATCGTTGTCCCGATGATGTTAGAAAGTTTGCTCGCGGTGCTTCTAAGCGGGGCATCAAAGCCATAATAGCATGTGCTGGTATGGCTGCCCATCTGCCTGGAGTTATTGCATCTTTTACGACTATTCCAGTTATAGGGGTTCCAATACCGTCTAAAATACTTAAAGGTGTTGACTCTCTGGCTTCGATACTTCAGATGCCATCGGGCGTACCTGTTGGAACTATGAGCATTGGAGAGACAGGAGTAAAGAATGGTATTATATTTGCAATTCAAATAATAGCTTTAAACAACGAGAGGTTGAGAAAGAAGCTTTTAAAGTATAAAGAGGGTTTAAGAAGGCAGGTATTGGCTAAAGATGAGAAGATCTCTACTATGTTTCAATGAACACTTCATTTTTAAAACTCAATATAGTAAATCCTGAAAAAGATAAGCTTAGAGAGGCAGTAAAAGTACTCTCCCATGGAGGGTTAGTTGTGCTGCCCACAGAGACAGTATATGGTATAGGCTTTGATATAAAATCAGAGATGGCTAGGGGTAAGATAACAGATATTAAAAGAGAGCGCAAAGAGAAGCCTTACAGTATAGCTATGCCTGATTTTAATTGGATAGAAGATTATGAAATAGAGAGCATGTCTTTAAAGAGAGCATATCTCATAAAAGATCTATTACCCGGGCCGCTCACTTTTATTTTAAATGTGGGAGGTAAGGGCAAGATAGGTTTTAGAATCCCCGATAATAGAATTACTCAAGATATAATTACTCTTTTTAAAAAACCTATCTATCTTACTAGTTCCAATATTTCAGACGGTGTTCCTGCTCTAAGTTTTAAAGAAGCCGTAGAGCGTCTTAATGGTAGAGTCGACTTAATAATAAATGGCGGTAGTTTTTCTCTGTCTAGGCCATCTCTAGTACTTGATTTAACTCAAAATCCTGTTAAGATTCTAAGAGAAGGGCCCACTCTTTTTACAGAAGAGGTGAAGAAGAGATTCGAAATTAAATAGTTATGAAAGTGTTATTTGTCTGTACAGGTAATAGTTGTCGTAGCCCTATAGCTGAAGCTCTTTTAAAGAAGACGGCTAAAGAGAGAGGCTTAAATATAGAGGTTAAAAGTTGTGGTACTAGGACTCTATTGGGTATGGCTGCAACTAGAGAGGCTATTGAGTCTTTAAAAAAAGAGAATGTAAGTATATTTGATCATAGATCTCAACAATTAAATCAAGAGCTTATTGATTGGGCCGATCTTATTCTTGTCATGGAAGAGAGACATAAGCAGGAAGTATTGCAATATAGCGCGGGAGTAGGAAGCAAAGTTTTTTTATTGACAGAGTTTGCAGAAAAGAATTCTCGAGATATAATAGATCCCATTGCTAAGCCTTTAGAAATTTATGAAGGATTGGTAATGGACTTAAAATTTTATTTAACCAAAGTGATAGAAAGGATTGAAAATGAGAATATCTCTGGGCAGTGATCATAGGGGTTATAAAGTCAAAGAGTATCTTAAAAATGTTCTTAAGGATTTAGAAATAGAATATAGTGACGAGGGAGCTTTTAATGAAGAGTCTTGTGACTATCCTGATTTTGCTGAGAAAGCTGTTAAAAAGGTTATAAAGAAAAATTCAGATTTTGCAATTTTAATATGTGGTAGCGGTCTAGGTATGTCTATAGCGGCAAATAGATTTAAGGGTATCAGAGCTGCGCTCTGCTTAACTGTCGAAATGGCGCAGATGGCAAGAGAACATAATAATGCAAACGTCTTAGTGCTTTCAGCTAATTTTATAGAGTTAAAAGAAGTAAGTAATATATTAAACACTTGGTTAAGTAGCAATTTTGAAGGGGGTAGACATGAGCGGAGAATCCGTAAGATCGATGAATTTAAATAAGAGAGAATTTTATCAAGATATAAAAAGAGTTGACCCAGAGGTTTATTCTTATTTGGTTAAAGAACTTAATAGGTTGCGAGATAATTTAGAACTTATTGCTAGTGAGAATGTTGTCTCTCTAGCTGTTTTAGAGGCGGCAGGCAGTATATTGACAAATAAGTATGCAGAAGGATATCCTGGTGCTCGTTGGTATGGAGGTTGTAAACATATAGATCAGATTGAGAATATAGCAAGAGAGAGGGCTAAAGAATTATTTAGAGCCGAGCATGCCAATGTACAACCGCACTCTGGGACTCAGGCCAATATGGCAGTCTATTTCTCTGCTTTAAAGACAGGAGATACTCTTCTTGCTTTAGATATTGCATCTGGTGGGCATCTCTCACACGGTCATCCTAAGAATTTTTCGGGCCAAATATATAACGTTGTTAAATATGGAGTGGATCCTAAAAGCTATCTTATAGATTATAACCAGGTTCGGGACTTGGCCAGAGAGCATAAACCAAAAATAATAGTTGTAGGCCACAGTGCTTATCCGCGGCAGTTAGATTTCAAAAAGTTTAAAGAGATAGCTGATGAGGTTGGTGCTTATATTCTTGCTGATATTGCTCATGTTGCAGGCCTTGTAATTGCAGGTTTACATCCCAGTCCAGTTGATGCTGGAATTGAATTTACCACTACTACAACTCACAAGACTTTACGGGGTGCTAGAGGGGGTATGATTTTAACGAAAAAAGAGTTTGCAAAGTCTATAGATTCCAGTCTTTTCCCAGGTTCACAAGGTGGTCCTTTGCCTCATATTATTGCGGCTAAAGCGGTGGCTTTTAAAGAGGCAGCTAAGCCAGAGTTTAAAGAGTATCAAAAGTCTATTTTAGCTAATGCACGAACCTTGGCAGACAGTTTTATGGGTAAAGGTTATGATGTTATGACAGGAGGGACAGATAATCACCTCGTTCTTTTAAATGTATATGCTAAATATGGTATTACAGGTAAAGACGCTTCTCTTTGGCTTGAAGAAGCCAATATTACAGTTAATAAGAATCTTATTCCTTTTGATAAACAGTCTCCTTTCTTAACAAGTGGATTAAGAGTTGGCTCTCCAGCTGTGACTACAAGAGGTATGGGAGATAAGGAGATGGTCGAGATAGTGAATCTAATGGATAGAGTATTAGAGAGTAAGGGTAGCGTTGGTATTATAGAGAGAGTCAAGGGGGATGTTTTAGAACTACTCAAAGATTTTCCTCTATATCCGGAGATTGAGGATGAATAATAGACCTTGCTGGGATAGCTATTTTATGAACATAGCAACTATCGTAGCCAGTCGCGCGACTTGCTTAAGACGTAAAGTAGGAGCGGTTATAGTAAAAGAGAGGAGGATACTTGCAACTGGGTATAATGGTACTCCTTCTGGTATTACACACTGTGAAGAGGTTGGATGTTTAAGAGATAAGCTCAATGTTCCCTCAGGGCAGAGACATGAACTATGCCGTGGATTACATGCAGAACAGAATGCGCTTCTCCAGGCTGCATTACATGGTATTAGTCTGAAAGGAGCAATTCTTTATTGTACAAATCAGCCCTGTATCATATGTGCCAAGATGCTTATAAATGCAGGGATAAAAGAGGTAGTTATAAGTAATGGCTACCCAGATGATTTAGCAGAAGAGATGCTTAAGGAGGCTAATATTAGGGTACGGGTGGTACATTGCGATAACTTAGAGGGCGCTACAGAAGAGACTCAAGAAAAATAACATGGCCATATTTCTTTTACTATGAGATGCCCTTATTGCAGCAATACAGAAGATAGAGTTGTAGATTCACGCAGTTCTTCCGAAGAGACTATTATAAGAAGGCGTAGAGAGTGTCTTAAATGCTTAAGGCGTTTTACAACATATGAGAAAATAGAGAATACTCCGCTCATTATAATAAAGAAAGATGGTAGAAGAGAAGAGTTTTATCGCAGTAAGGTTCTCAATGGTTTGCGCAAGGCTTGTGATAAGAGGTCTATAAGTGTAGAAAAACTAGAGAACATAGCGGATAAAATTGAAAAAGATCTAGAGAAGAAGAACCAAAAAGAGATCCCTTCTAAAATCATAGGCGAACTTATTATGAGATATTTACATAAATTAGATCAAGTTGCCTATGTAAGGTTTGCTTCTGTCTATAGAGAGTTCAAGGATATAGAAGAGTTTAAAGCTGCTCTAGATAAACTTTTAAAAAGAAATAGTCCTCGTTAAGATTTATTTAGGCAGAGAGAAGTAGACCTCCAAATCAGCCTCTTCTTTAATTTGGGCGAACCAACTATTAAGAGCAGTGTTCCTTTTTTCTATTAGCAGTTCTTCTTTTAATTTCTCTTTATTTTTTCCAAAATCTTCTCTATCTGCTTCTCTTATGTCATCGATTTTTAAAATTATATAGCCTGCCTGAGTAGTTATTACTTTAGAATGTAAACCTTTAGTGGCGTTTTTATCAATGGCATTTAAGATGTCAGAAGCATTACCTAAGCCTTTAATATAGCTGGCCGAAGTTATAAAATCTGTCTTTACGAACTCTAAATTATCAATAAGTTGTATAT
>CAYRCW010000016.1:11614-14596 GCA_964422895.1 uncultured Planctomycetia bacterium
GAGAAAAAACCGGTCTCATTAGAAGATAGATTAAACTGCTCTGCAATCTCTGAAAGAATTGGATTAGATGCAACATTGCTTTCTATCTCCCAGACCAACTCTTGAGCTTTATCTCGAGTCTTTGTTTGGGTAAGATATTCAGATATTTTTATTTTCAAATCTTCATCACTCAAACTGGGCTCTTCTTTGTTCTGCATCTCTCTGAGCTCTCCTTGATGTCCTTCATAGTAGTTATCTATCTCTTCTTCAGATATTGTTATCTCAGATTCGAGATCTTTTAATAGTATACCTAGGTATTCCAAATTTACTTGTTCTGGTTTTTTAAAACTCTCTTTATTATTGTTATAGAAGGCAATAAGCTCTTCTTCGGTAGGGCTTATATTCTCTAAGAATTTTTGGGGTTGTATTAAAATGTAGCTTAATTTAAATTCGCTTTTTTCTGACTTAAATTTATTCCAGGCTTCCTCTTCTGTTACTTTGATATCTTTGGTTGCTTCTTCAATCAGAGTTTTTATTTTGAGATTATCTCGCATCTGTGCTTCGTATTGTTGAGGTCTAAGTCCTAAATAATACTTGAGCATAGTTTCATAGTTATCTTTTGAAAAAGTGTTATCTTTTTGAAAGATAGGAGAACTTTGAATTGCTGTTACTACCTCGTTATCGGATATCTTTATAGCTCTTCTCTTAGCTTCTTTTAGTAGTATTATCCTTTGCCAGGTTTGACCTTCTAGATTGAGAATATTTTTAACTTTATTCAGGTTCTCTCCGTAGAGCAGCTGAGCTTGGTTGTAGACTGCATGGTACTCTTTAATAAAGGCATCTTTAGAAACCTTTTTTGAAAACACCAGTCCTGCAAGAGAATCTTTACCTTTAGAACTCAGTATACTACCTACTCCCCATAGTACAAATGCAGGGATTATGATAATAGCTATGAAAAACATGACAATCTTGATATTCTTCTTCTTTCTGAATACATCTAACATAAATAGCTCCTTTTTTCCTTAAGATTATATTGAAAAGACTGGCTCTCTGCAATGATTAAAACTATCTTAAAATAGCTTAGATGTTATTTTTAGTACAGTTTTTAATGATTTTTATCTATATTTAAGCTAAAATATTTTATTAAAATGGAGAAAGAAAATAGTATATACAGAGAGAATCAAGAGATTGAAGCAAAAGAGAGGCTACTCTTATTCTCAAAGCTTATCTCTAGGAATCAGTTAACCTATTCTTCCTTTGGAAACATTAGCTTAAAATCGAATAAACATATTATAATAAAGAATAGAGGAGTTAATTTAGAACTGGCTTTAGAGTCGGATTTCTCTGTGATATCCTTAGAGGATTCTTTGGATAAGCTTAAAAATAATGATTCTATAAGCAGCGAATGGAAGATGCACTATTTAAGCTACCTTAAAAACCCTTCTCTAGGGGCGATATTACATCTACACCCGATATATATATCTATTTTAGATAATTTAAATATAGATTTGGTGTCAGACGATTTAGAGTTCAACTATCTTCTTAAAGATAAGATAAAGAAGATTCAATTCTACGAGCCAGGGTCTGAAAAATTGGCGGATATAGTGGCTTCTAATGTAGATAAATTCCCCTTTTTAATATTAAATAAACATGGTATTGTCTCTGTAGCAGAGGATATAAATACGGCTTATAATTATGCTTTAACAGCAGAGAGTATAGCTAAAAAATTGATTTATTTGAGATTATTTAAAAATCTCAATTAGAATAAGGAGCGAATGGATTTTTTAAATAATTTAGTTAAAATAGAGCAGCAATATTTAATAGAAATAGGTTTGGATTATATTCGTTTAGCTTTGCTTGAAAAAGGCAAAGCTAGTTTTAAAGTCAAGAAGTTTGATTTTTTTTATACTAAAGGGACAGGAGAGAACGATCTATTTTGGTCTCTATTTAAAAAACGATTAGAAGCATTCTCTATTCCAGAAGCAAGAAGCGCCCACCTTATATTTTCACCCAAATATTCCTTGGCTTGCGCTAAAGCTTTGCCTGTGATACCAAAGGCTGAAGCGATGAGCCATTGTATGTATATGCTTACACATGATATGCATATTGAACCTAGCGACTATTATCTGGACCACAATATTGTTAAATTAGAAAGAGAAAATATTGTCGTAGGAATGGTTACCGGAGTTAAGAAGTCAGTGTCAGATAGAGTCGTTGATATGCTAAGTAAGATTGGCATAGATGCAGAGAGAGTCGAAACCTCTGTTGTATCTCTTGAAAATATTTTTTATAATCTAGATTTAATCCCCCCAAAAAACTCTATTTTAGCGATACGATTAGAAGAAAATTATAGTGAACTCTTTTTTATGAAAGGCAAAGTCATTAGTTTTTACAAGGTTTCCAATTTTGGTCTCCGGGATTTAAAAAAATCTTTAGCTCGTACTGTTTATACCAATTCTGGCCCAATAGAAATAAATTTGGATGAAGCTGCTGAGATAATAGACAATATTGGATACCCTCTAGAAGAGGGCAATTATGTTGTTAAAAACGATAAGAGGGCTAGCATATTAGAGAAAGCAGGCCATCTTGAAGCAAGAGATAGTGAATCAAATATTGACTATAAGCAGTTGAGAATGTTGCTCTCTCCGGCTCTAGACTCTTTTTCGCAAGAGTTAGGTGCTTTCATCTCCGAATATATTAAACTTTTCCCCGAGAAAGAGGATATAGCCGGAATCTACACTATAGGCAGAGGAGCCAAGGTAAATGGTTTGGGTGCATTTCTAGAAGCGAGGTTTTCTATACCCTATCTCTATGTTGACTTATTACATATAGCAGATAATATAACGTTAGAAACAGATATAATCGATAGAGACAAGATAGAGATGGGTCTTATACCTTCGTCTCTAAATAAATCTCCAAAGAGATATAGCCTTATTTCACCTTATTATAGGATTATAAAGGAGACACATAAAGCTAAACATACAGTATATGTATATATGTTAG
>CAYRCW010000016.1:14696-16098 GCA_964422895.1 uncultured Planctomycetia bacterium
TTGAATACGGCACTAAACAGTTTTGTTGAAAAACTAGAAGCATCATATTGCTTTAAAGAGGTTAAGGTTCTAAGTACTGTACATAAAGGATACAGAAATCAACTATATTTTGAACTACAATGTTATTTAAAATAAAAAAAGAATTTTTCGAGAAGAACAAATTAGCAGATTTAAAATATCTCATTCGTATTATTAAAGAGAAGAGAGTGGCTATTATTATTGCTTTTTCTGTTTTGATTTTGGGATATCTAATATTACGAGTATTTGTATTTGCGGATATTTCAGAAGCTAGAAATCATCAGGAAAAATTAAAAAATATTAATAAAGAGATGAAGAATTTAGATGATTTAATTGCCAAGCATCCTAACATAGATCAAGAAGTAGAGCTCTTAGGTAGAAGGAAAAACGTTCTTATGACTAGTTTTCCTAAAGAACATGAGTTTCTCTCTTTAGCAAATCAAGTTATCGTAGAGATGGAAGAGAATGATATTAAGATAAAAGATTTTAAGTATATATATGATTTACCAGTACCATCTGTAGAGGGTTTAACTCGATATGGCCTAGAATTAGAGTGTGTAGCTGAATTTTTGAATCTTGCTGTATTTTTTGAAAGTTTAGAACGCAAATATTTTAGAACTGGAATATATGATCTAAGTATAACTAAAATAGATGATTGGCATGTGAGTATTAATATGAGAATAGATTTTATATTAAGTCAAGAGAGATGAGGAAAAAGTTAATTTTTTTAACTGCATTTTTTGCATTTGGTTTTATTGCCGGAATATATTTTATAGGCACACCTACTTTTATAATACCCGATGCAGCTGATTTTAAAAAAGGTTTTGATAGTAAGATAAAGGTGATCTTGCCTCCTAGCGCTAGCGAGATACGATTTGAGAAGAGACCTAAAGAGTGGCTAAGAAATCCTTTCTCTTTACCAAGAGAGGTTGGTTTCTCAGGCGATATTACAATTGAAGCAATATCGGTATCTTTGGATGAAAGTCGAGTAATAATAGCGGGAGAGATCTACCGTGAAAATGATATTATTGGTGTTTACAAAATCAAAAAGATATTCGATGATTATATTATTGTAACCGAGGGTACGAAGGATTTAGTCATTAAATTGAAAAAAGGAGATTAAGATGAAAAGATCTATAATCATAATATTAATTACTATAACATTTTTAAATATCTATTCTTTTGCAGAAGATTCGAACTTTAAGATATCGGGAGATGTTATCCAGGTTTTAGAGATTAAAGATGCAGAGGTAAGAGATATATTAAGGATGTTGGCAGAGCAATTTGACCTTAACATAGTTGTTTCTGACAAGGTTGCAGGAAGAATAAGCGTTAAATTTTCTAATATCGCTGTGCCAGAAGCAATAGATGCAATAGTTACTGC
>CAYRCW010000017.1:0-15605 GCA_964422895.1 uncultured Planctomycetia bacterium
TTGCTAATTTGAAATTAGACTATAAATTCAAGGAGAATTTTTTGATTTATTTTGGAATCAACAATCTCTTTAATGAGAAATATTCAGAATATGGGAGCTATAGCAACTTCTCAGGGGATATGGCCTTATATCCATCTCCTGAAATGAATTATTATGCTGGAGCTAAGTACTCATTTTAATTAATATATAAGACTTTTTATATGCTAAAATAGCGAAATGTTAATCCGTTTGTTAATAAGCCTATTATTGGTAATTCCAATATCTTATGCCCAGGCATTAAGGATAGTCTCTTTGAGCCCTTATCTCACAGAGTCTATCATGATGCTTGGTGGGGCAGACTCTCTTGTAGGAATTACGACTGTATCTAAGAGACTCTTTAATTTAGATAGAGAGTTGATAGGGGATACTATTAATATCAATATAGAGAAGATTGCTTCGCTTAATCCCGACATTGTTTTAGCTACTCCTATGAATAATATTGAACGAGTAGAGAGAATAAAAAGTTTGGGTTTTAAAGTTAAATACTTTAAGCTTGAGAAGAATTTTGAGGATTGTTGTATAAATTTTATGGAACTCGCTGAACTTATAGGTAAAACTGAGAAAGCAGAGAGCATGATAGCTCAGTCAGAAAAAAGATTAGAAGCTTTAAGTAGGAGATTAAAATCAAAAGAGACTAAAAATATTTTTATAGAAATAGGTTACTCACCTCTTATAACCGTGGGTAGGGATTGCTATTTTGATAATTTAGCTGAATATGCAAAAACTTATAACGTAGCAAGAGAAATAAAGAGTGGATTTTTTAGAGTAATAAGAGAGGAGATATTAAGATTAGACCCTGAGTATATACTTGTTATCTCCGAAGATTATCCAGCCAGTTTTAAGAAATGGAGAGGGTATAAGTTCTTAACTGCAGTTAAAAATAATAATTTGATTAGATTAGATGGTGATAATTTTTCAAGACCTAATCCTATAAATTTTACTGAAGCCGCATATATGTTGGCTGCAAAGGTATATCCAGAGCTATTTAATGAAGATTAAGGCATTTTTAATCCTATTACTGCTTTTAATTATAGTTATATTCTCTTTAAAATCTGGAGAGGTTAAGATCTCTTATCAGGAAATATTTAAAACTTTATTTAGCGATAGAACTGGAGGTATCAATAGCTCTGTTATATTGGATATACGTTTGCCAAGAGTTCTCATTGCTCTTATAGTTGGAGCTGGCCTTGCAGTAAGCGGGGCTGTGTTTCAATCTATATTAAGAAATCCATTGGCTGAACCCTACACCCTAGGCATTTCAGGTGGAGCTTGCTTTGGTGTTGCTTTAGCAAATCTAATTCTTGGTTTTAAGTTTTCTTTTTTAATACCATTGGCTGGCTGGTTAGGAGCTTTAGCGGCTGTATTGATTGTATATCTTCTCTCATTGAGGCGTAATTTCACAACTATAAGTCTTATTCTTTCAGGTGTTGTGATCAATTTTCTGTTCTCATCTTTAGTCCTTGTTATGTTTGCGTTTATAAGATCTAACAGGGTGCAGTCTATGATGCTCTGGCTTATGGGAGACCTCTCATCTTCAAGTCTAAGCTCTGTAAAGATAGGATATGCTATTATTTTGCCGGCAATATTGATTGTTGTATTGTTATCTCGTAGATTAGATATACTAAGCTTAGGCGATGAGAAAGCACACTCTTTAGGGGTAGATGTAAAAAAATATAAAAAAGTTTTTTATATATTAGCTTCAATTATTACTGGTACAGCTATAGCATTGTCTGGTGTGGTTGGTTTTATAGGACTTCTTATTCCGCATCTTATGAGAAAAATATTTGGTACTTTAAATAGAACGGTTATAGTGTTATCGACTTTATCTGGGGCAGCCTTTCTGCTTTTAGCTGATACTTTTGCTCGAATTATAATATCTCCTTTAGAGCTGCCTGTAGGGGTAGTGACTGGCTTAGTTGGGGGTGTATTTTTTATTGCGGTACTTATATTAGGTAAGGAGTTTAAGGTTGGATAATATCTTAGAGTTAAAAGATATCTCTTTTGGCTACCAGAATAGTCTGGTTATAGATAATGTTAGCTTTAAGGTTAAAAAGGGGGAGTTTATAGGGTTAATCGGTCCTAACGGTGCAGGTAAGAGTACGTTGTTTAAGACTTTATTAGGCATATTAAAGCCAAATAGCGGAGAGGTGCTGTATAGAGGTAAAACTATAGAATCTCTGGGTTTTAAAGAGCGGGCAAAGAAGATGGCTTTCTTACCTCAGATATTTGAGCTTAAGTTCTCGTATACAGTTGAAGATTTTATAGCGATGGGAAGGTTTCCTTATCAAGATGGTCTTAGTGTTTATTCTAATGAGGATCTAAAGTTGGTAGAAGAGGTTATTCAAAAGTTCTTATTGACTGAGATACGTAAGCGTAGGATAGATGAGCTATCAGGCGGCGAGCTGCAGAGAGTATTATTTGCTCAGAGCATTGCCCAAAATCCAGAGGTTCTTCTATTAGACGAACCTACAACTCACCTTGATATCGGGCATCAGTTTGAGATTATGAATATTCTAAGTCGCCTCAATAAAGAAGGTCTTACTGTGATTGCAATACTGCATGATTTAAATATATCTGCAGAGTTTTGCGATAGAATTATTCTTATGAATAAGGGTATAGTTGTAAGAGATGGAGAACCTTCTTCTGTTATGGATTACAATGTGATAGAGGATGTTTATAAGGCTAAAGTTGTAATAAAAAAGAATCCATATTCTGGAAAACCTTTTTTGATATTGTATCGAGATAAAGCATAAGATAAAATGTTCTTTTATTTATAAAGGAGGTAGTAAATGAAAGCAGTTGTTAGTGGAGGATGTGGATTTATAGGGTCTCATTTAGTTGATAGTCTTATTAAGGAAGGATATGAAGTTGTAGTCTACGATAATTTAGAAGAGCAGGTACATCAAGGCAAGAAGCCTTCTTACTTAAATAAAGATGCACAATATGTATATGGAGATATAAGGGATTATGATCTATTTAAGAGCGTACTTATAGATGCTGATTATATATTTCATTTTGCCTCTATGGTTGGAGTAGGGCAGTCTCAATATAAAATTAGAAAATATACTGAGGTTAATGATTTAGGAACAGCAAATCTTTGGGATATTTTAGTTAATAATAAAAATAAAATTAAGAAGGTTATAGTTAGTGCTTCGATGTCGAGTTACGGAGAGGGTCTTTATAATTGTGATAGCTGCGGTAAAGTAAAGCCTGCATTAAGAGAAGAGAGCCAGCTTAAAGATAAAGATTGGAGATTGCATTGTCCCCATTGTTTGTCTTTATTGAATCCTATAGCTACGACAGAAGATACTCCCCTCGTGCCTAATTCTATCTATGCTTTAGGCAAGAAGGTTCAAGAAGAGGTATCTCTTATGATGGGTAAGACCTACAATATACCAGTAACCTCACTCAGATTTTTTAATGCCTATGGCTCTAGGCAATCGTTATCCAATCCTTATACTGGTGTCTGCGCTATATTTATGTCTAGAATTAAGAATGATAAAGCGCCTTTTGTATTTGAAGACGGTAAGCAGAGCAGAGATTTTATATCGGTCAAAGATATAGTAAGAGCTGCTATAGCTGCCATTAAAGAGAGTAAGTCGGATTATAAGATATGTAACCTTGGCAATGGAAAATCTTTTTCTATAGAATCTGTTGCCCTTGATCTTGCTAAGCTGTTTGATAAAGATATAAAGCCTTATATCCCTGGAGGTTATAGAAAAGGCGACGTAAGGCATTGTTACGCAAGCATTGAAAATGCTAAAAATTATCTTAACTGGGAGCCTGAGATTGACTTTAAAACTGGATTAGAAGAGTTAATTGAATGGGCTAAGAACGAGCCTGCTTTCGATGAATTCGATAAAGCATTTAATGAACTTGTAGAGAAGAACTTAATCAAAGAATAGTTTATTCAAAATGATATAAGCTGTATTAGCGGGTGGCGGTTTAAATAAAATCATAGACTGATATTGCAATAATAGGGAGTGGTGATATGAATCTCTCCGATTCTAAACTTATATTGTTTGATTTAGATGGAACACTTTTAGATGCATATAGTGCTATTGAAAAAGCTTTAAATAATGTAAGAGAGAAGTTTAATTTAGAGGCTATATCTTATTCTGAAGTCAAACGAGCCGTAGGTAGGGGAGATAGAGTGCTCATAGAGGATTATTTTGAAAAAAATAATGTTAAAGAAGCCCTAACGCTCTATCGTCAACTACATAAAGGTGCTCTTATAAAATATGGAAAACTTTTGCCAGGCGCAGAGGATGTACTTAAATACCTTAAAGAGAAGGGTTACTTACTAGGGCTTGGAACGAATAGGCCTGCTATATTTACTAGGCTTATTGTGGAGCATCTTAATATAAGCAATCTGTTTGATTGTATTATTTGCGCAGATGAATTAGGTGCTTTTAAGCCAGATCCAGAGATGATATTTGAAACAATGAGGAGATTTAGTTTAAATTCTAAAGATATTGTCTATATAGGTGATATGACTATTGATATTGAGACTGCTAATAATGCTGGAGTAAGATCGATAGCTCTTACCACAGGTTCTAGTAGCAGAGAAGAGCTTTTAGCTATGAATCCTTCTATAATTATAGATAATTTGAGCAGGCTTAAAAAATTTTTTAATTCTTGAATATTATTTCTTGACAACAGCTATTTTGTATTGTAGTATTTAGCACTCAGTCTTAAGGAGTGCTAAAGAGATGAAGCTATGGTAAAGAACAATAAAGAAGAGAGAATGGAGAGAATTCTTACGGGTATAGTTAAGACCTATATAGAGACTGCCATGCCTGTTGCATCTAAAGCACTGGTGTGCAAGTATAGACTTAAGGTCTCTCCTGCTACTGTCAGAAATATTATGTCTGAATTAGAAGAGCTAGGGTATCTTAAGAATTTGCATACCTCTTCAGGGAGGATTCCGACAGATAAAGGATATAGATATTATGTGAATATGATAATGGATCAGGAGCAGCTTAGTCCTTCTGAAAAGAAGAAGATTTTGATGCACATTATCAATGTTCAATGGGATGAAGTTGATAGTTTATTTATGAATGCTTTGCAAGTGGTTACAAAGTATACTAATCAGCCTTCTCTCTTAATCTATCATCGTGTTCGAAATGTATATGTAGAGAAGATAGATTTAGTCTATATTAATAAGTTTAAAGTTTTGTTTATAATAATAGCTGATAATGGGGATGTTTTACATCTGCTTATAGAGGATGAGCATATGTCTTCTATGGACGAGCTTAGTAGTTTTCTTAAATTTGCTAATAGAGAACTACAAGGACAGTCTCTCTTTGAGATAAAGAATCATATAAAGAGAAAACTTATATCTTTAGACGACTCTTTTTACCGTCTTTTCTCTTCACTCTTCAATCTTATCATTAATTCGTTGGAGAAGATGGATGAGAAGATATTTATGTATTTTGGAGCTAATCGTATAATCCAGTATCCAGAGTTTAGAGATATAGATGTTTTAGAGAGAGTTATGAAGTTGCTTGAAGAGGGCTCAGCGTTGACTAAGATTATGGAGGGTGATGTTACCGGTTCAGATATCAATATTCATATAGGCGAAGAGAGCGCTTTTATGGATATAAAGAACTGTTGTGTTGTAACTTCAAAATATAAGGTTAAAAATAGAACGTTAGGTACAATAGGAATATTGGGCCCTACCAGGATTCCTTATGCTAGATCGATATCGGTCGTAAAATATGTGTCTGATGTTTTAACACAGGCGCTTGATAGCGCTATATTTTAAAGGGGTAGTATTTATGAAGAAAAAAGAAAAGAGAGAACCTGAAGATGCAGGACTAGAGATAGAAGAGGCTAAAGAAGATCTAAACTCAGGCAAGGAAAAAGAAAATTTGGATGAAGTTAAAGATAATTGGTTAAGAGCCGTTGCAGAGCTGGATAATGCTAGGAAAAAGTGGGCAAAGGAGAGGCAAGATTTATTTGTATATGCTCAAGTAGATTTAATAAGGGGTATAATACCTGTTTTAGATCATTTTGAACATGCTATGCAGTTGTTGCCAGTTGAAAAAGATGAATTTGAGCAAGGCGTTGAAATGATATACAAAGAGATGGATAGTGCCTTAGAGAGATCCGGACTAATAAAGATATACGATCTTAACAATAAGGATTTTGATCCTTTTGAGCAGGAGGCTGTATCTTATGAAGAGAGTAAAGATGTAGCAGAGGATAAGATAATAGAGGTATTAAGGTCGGGATATAAATTTAAAGATATTCTGATAAGGCCGGCTATGGTGAAAGTGTCTAAAGGTAAAGTTAATGAAGATAAAACAGGAGGTGAAGAGAATGGCTAAAGCTATAGGAATTGATTTAGGTACAACAAATTCAGCGATAGCAGTATATGATGCAGGAGAACCGCAGATTATAACCAATAAAGAGGGAGCGCGTACTACTCCTTCGGTTGTTGCGTTTACGAAGACCGGAGAGATCCTTGCTGGTGGTCCGGCTAAGAGGCAGGCGGTGACGAACGCTGAAAACACAGTCTTCTCCATTAAGAGATTTATGGGCAGAAGATATAGAGAAGTAAACGAAGAGATGAAGATGGTTCCTTATAATGTTGTAGAGGAAGCCAACGGTGATGCTAGGATAAAGATAAATGATAAAGTTTATTCTCCACCTGAGATCTCAGCTATGACTTTGAGAAAGTTAAAACAGGATGCAGAAGAGTACTTAGGAGAGAAGATAACCCAGGCTGTTATAACAGTACCTGCATATTTTAATGACTCTCAACGTCAGGCTACAAAAGATGCTGGTTCTATTGCCGGACTTGAAGTTTTAAGGATTATAAATGAACCTACTGCCGCAGCTTTGGCATATGGGTTGGATAAGAAGCAAGGTGGTAAGATAGTTATTTATGATTTTGGTGGTGGTACTTTTGATATATCTATTCTAGAGATTGGAGATGGTGTCTTTGAAGTTAAGTCTACTTCAGGTGATACACATCTAGGAGGAGATAATATTGATCAGAAGATAATCGATTGGATGGCAGATGAGTTTAAAAGAGAGCAGGGAATAGATTTAAGGAAGGACAAGATGGCTCTCCAGAGACTTAAGGAGGCTGCAGAGAAGGCCAAGTGTGAATTATCTTTCAGTCTTCAAACAGATATTAATCTTCCGTTCGTTACAGCTGACAATTCTGGACCTAAGCATCTTGCTATGAATTTAACTAGAGCAAAGTTAGAGGCTCTCTGTGAAGATCTCTTAAATAGAGCTGCTGGGCCATGTAAACAGGCTTTGGCTGATGCAAAGCTAAGTCCAGAAGATATAGATGAAGTTATCCTTGTAGGTGGGCAGACGCGGATGCCTAAAGTTCAGGAGATGGTTAAAGAGATATTCTCTAAAGAGCCACATAAAGGGATAAATCCTGATGAGGTTGTTGCGTTGGGAGCTGCTATTCAAGCGGGGGTGTTAGTTGGAGATGTAAAAGATATCTTGCTATTAGATGTTACTCCACTCTCTTTGGGTATTGAGACTCTTGGCGGGGTGACGACGCCTCTTATTCCAAGAAATACTACTATACCGACAAAGAAGAGCGAGACTTTTACAACGGCAGCTGATAATCAGACTAACGTTGAAGTGCATATACTTCAAGGTGAGAGATCTATGGCGCATGATAATAGGAGCTTAGGCAAGTTTATCTTAGAAGGCGTTCCTGCAGCTCCACGCGGTGTTCCTCAGATTGAAGTCTCATGCGATATAGATGCTAATGGTATACTTCATGTTGCTGCAAAAGATAAAGGGACAGGCAAAGAACGTAAAATAAGAATTGAATCTTCTTCCGGTCTTGAGAAAGATGAAGTTGAGAATCTTGTTAAGGATGCAGAGTCTCATGTTGAAGAAGACAAGAAAAAGAAAGAGTTAATAGAGGTTAAAAATGAATTAGATGGGCTGATCTATTCGACAGAGAAGTCGCTCAAAGAGCATGGTGACAAGATCTCTGAAGAAGAGAAGAAAGCATTGCAAGATTCTTTAGATGCTGCTAAAGGGAAGACGAGTTCTGAAGATGTAGCTGAGGTTAAGGAGGCAAAAGAGAATCTATTAAAGTCATCTCATAAGTTGGCTGAGGAGATCTATAAGAAGACAACTCAGGATGGGGCTGAAAATCAAGCTTCACCTGAGAGTGGATCAGAGCCTGAACCATCAGAGGTAGATGAAAAGCCTAAGGATGGCGGGGATGATGTTATAGATGCAGAATATAAAGAAGAGTAGTAGTATAGTATAATAAATTGGCAGGGATTTTAGATCCCTGCCTTCTATAATCTGTTAATATGCTAATAATATGAAGAGAGACTATTACGAAATATTGGGTCTTACCAAGGGTGTTTCAAAGGATGAGATAAAGAAGTCCTATAGAAAGCTTGCTATGGAGCATCATCCTGATAGAGTATCTGCTGATAAGAAGAAAGAGGCTGAAGAGAGATTTAAAGAGATTTCGGAGGCGTATGCTGTTCTATCTGATGAGGAGAAGAAGGCTCAATACGATGCTTATGGTCATGCCGGAATAAATTCTCATTATACTCAAGACGATCTCTTTAGAAATGTAGATTTTTCTAGTGTATTTTCGGATCTTGGTTTTGGTGGTTCTATATTTGAAAATTTATTTGGAGGTTTTAGTTCTCATGGGCAGGGCAATCGTTCTGGTGGTCCTAAGAGAGGAAGAGACCTGGAGTTTAAGATGTCTTTGACTTTTAAAGAGGCTGTCAAAGGAACTGAAAGAGAGCTTAGTTTTCCTTCTTATGCAAAATGCCCTAAATGTTCAGGTAGCGGTTCTGTGTCTGGGAATCTAGAAAATTGCCGTCAATGTGGTGGAGCTGGGAAAGTGTCTCAGCAGAGAGGTTTTTTTGCAGTTACAACTGTATGCCCTGTCTGTAAAGGTGAAGGCAGGATTGTAAAAGATCCCTGCCCTGACTGCCGTGGAAGAGGAAAGATAAACGAGACGAAGAAATTAGAAGTAAAAGTGCCTGCCGGGGTTGATAATGGTAGCATTTTGCGTCTCTCAGGTAAGGGAGAGGCAGGGGATAAAGGCGGTCCTTCCGGCGATCTCTATCTCCATATTACAGTTAAATCTCATGAGATATTTAAAAGAGAAGGTAGGGATATAGGAGTAGAATTGCCTATTACTCCTATAGAGGCTGCTTTAGGTGCAGAAGTAGAAGTCCCTACTATAGATGGTGTGGTTAAGATGAAGATACCTGCTGGAACTCAAAGCGAGAAGATATTTAGATTAAGAGGTAAAGGTGTATCAGACCCTAGGATAGGAGCAAGAGGAGATGAGCTTGTTAAAGTTGTTATGGATACTCCTACAGGTTTAAACAGGAAGCAGAAGAAACTTTTAGATAGTCTTAAGAAAGAGATACCTGATGAGCATTATCCGCAGAAGAAGAGATTTTCTAAATTTATAAAAAACCATCGTGATTAGCCTAGATGGTTAATTTTTTAATTTATTTTTAATTATTTTTATGTTATATCAGATAGAATAAAATTAGTTTCTTAGTGTATCTGTATTTAAATTTTAAAGTTAAATTGAATTTATTAAAAAATGGCAAAGATAAAATCTTTTAAAGGACTTGTGTATAATAGCGATAAGGTGGAGATAGCTAATGTTGTCTCACCTCCTTACGATGTAATAACTTCTCAATCTAGAGATGATTATTATTCGGCATCGCCTTACAATGTTATTCGCTTAATATTGAATAATGCATCTCAGCCTTACAAAGAAGCTAAATCGAAGTTGGATAGATGGATAGAGGAGGAAGCTTTAATATTTGATAGTAATGATTCGATATATTTTTATAGACAAAGATACAACTACCACGGCAATACTTATTCACGCTATGGCTTTCTCTCTTTGCTTAAACTGGAGTCTCCAGGTTCTGGAATTCTTCCTCACGAAAAGACTCATGAAGGACCTAAGAAAGATAGACGTAGCCTTTTAGAGGAAGTGGAGACAAATCTTTCACCTATTTTCGCTACTTTTTCAGATAAGGATAGAGAGATGCTAAAAGTATTTAAGGATGTTGAGAGAGAAGATCCAAAATTCAGTTTTGATTTTGAGGGTATCAACCATACTCTTTGGGGTATCTCTCAAAAAGAGCAGATCGACAAAGTAGTCTCTTTTATGGATCTAAAATCAATATTAATAGCAGATGGACATCATAGATATGAGGTTGCCTTAAATTATAGAGATATGAGACGATTGCAATCACAGTCAGAGAGCGAGGAAAGCTATGACTATCTTATGAGTTACTTTGCACCTATAGAGCAAGATGGCCTCATTGTGTTACCTACGCATAGATTGGTTAAGCTTGGCATATCAGAGGATGACATTAAGTCTAAGTTGTCGGATTATTTTAATATGGAAGAGTTTAAGGATTTAGATAGCCTGCTCTCTTCTCTTAAGGACTTAGATAGTCTTGGTTTTGGGTTAGCTACTAAGTCTGGGTTATTCTTAATAAGAATGAAGATTGATATTTGGAATAAGCTACAGAGAGAGAATAATTTACTTGCCAATTTAGACGTCTCTATACTGCATAATTTTATTTTAGGTAAAATATTTAATTATAAGGAAGATGTGATCTATAAAAAAGATGAAGGAGATGCTGTTAAAGAGTTAAAAGAGAGTGAAGCTGATGCTCTATTTCTACTTAAGTCTATTCCAGTAGAACATATTATAGACGTAGCGGAGGAAGGGCTTCTTATGCCTCAAAAATCTACCTATTTTTATCCTAAGATATTAACAGGTTTACTCTTCCACAAATTTTAAATTGATAAGTATAGCCCTCTGTTGTATAATCAAAAACTACCTATAAAAATATTTTGAGGTTAAATATATGTCATTTTGGGGTAAGCCTAAATATACTTTAATAAGAATAGCTAGAAAGAAAGATATTCCAGCAGGGCTTTGGAGTAAATGTCCTTCTTGCGGTGAGATTCTATTTAAGAAGAAGATAGAAGATAATTTAAAAGTTTGTACTCGTTGTGAGTATCATTTTACTCTTAAAGCTGATGAGAGAATTAAACTTATAGCTGATAAAGGTAGCTTTAAAGAGATAGATAGGGCTATATTTTCAACAGATATTTTGAATTTTCAAGGTCCTAAATCCTATAAAGATAAATTAAAAAAAGAGAAAGATAAGACTGGACTATGTGATGCTGCTGTTACAGGTAGAGCTAAAATTGGCGGAATAGATGTAATGTTGGGAGTTACTGATTCACGTTTCATGATGGGATCTATGGGTTGTGTTTTAGGGGAGAAGATTACTCGTCTTACTGAAGAGGCTTTAGAGGCTAGAGTCCCAGCTATTATTATATCAGGATCTGGTGGAGGAGCTAGAATGCAGGAAGGCATGTTCTCCCTTATGCAGATGGCCAAGACTTCAGCAGCGCTGTCGAAACTAAAAAAATCTAATATACCTTATATATCTATTATGACAAACCCTACTATGGCTGGTGTCCTTGCTAGCTTTGCTACTCTAGGAGATATATTGATAGCTGAGCCGAAAGCTTTAATAGGATTTACTGGTCCAAGAGTTATTGAGCAGACTATAAGACAGAAATTGCCGGAAGGATTTCAAACTTCAGAGTTTCTTTTAGAGCATGGTTTAATAGATTTAATAATTCATAGAAAAGATTTAAAACAAAAATTAAATTCTATCCTAGATTATCTTAATCACTAAGTAAATTTAATTTTGCTATCGTTTCATACTTAGGTCCACATTGAGTAAGAGTGCTCTTCATAAAGGATATGCTCGTTACTTCTATCGGTTGAAATAACTGTTCTATAGGGTTTAGCAGTATTTTTTTCATCTCTTCTGCGTTCTTGTTCGTTTTTATTTTCCCGATAGTTATATGGGGCTGATAATCTTTTTTTTCTTTAATGTAAAAATATTTAAGTCGAGAGCTTAATTGCTTATTTAATTCTATTAAATGTTCTTTTCCATTGTCTATCCCTACCCATAATATTCTTGGAATCTTATTATTTGGAAAGCAGCCAAGATTGGATGGCAATATCTTGAACGGTTTTATCTTTAAGATAGATATCTTAAGTAGTTTTAGTATCTCTGCTGTTTGATTCAGTCTAACATTACCTATAAATAGTAAAGTTATATGTATATTATTTGGATTTACAAATTTAATATCTGCTTGAGAAGCTTTAAATCTATTCTGGATTTTAGATATATTATTACGAGTGTTATTATCTATATTGATAGCTATAAATGTTCTTATAACAGACATAGCTGTTTATATAGTAACTTTAGAGCTTGATCCGTTGCTTCTTTTTTTACTTTGGCTCTAGTACCGTCTAGCAGTAATCGTTTGACGATAGTTTTTCCTAACAATGATATTGCTATGTAGATCTCTCCTTTAGGCCTACCTTCTATAGTCTGAGGTCCTAAGTTGCCTGTTGTAGATATGCCGATATCACTGGCCGTTAAAAATCTTACTCTGTTTGCCATATCCTTAGCACACTCTTTACTTATAGTTCCATAATTATTAATTATATTCTTACCTATCTTAAGGTTTTTTAATTTTGATTCTCTACTGTAAGTAATAAAGCCTGTTTTAAAATAAGAAGAACTTCCAGGTATATCAGTTAGCCTGCTTGCTAAGAGGCCGCCTGTACAGGATTCGGCTGATGAGATAGTAAGGTTATGTTTTCTAAGTAGCGACGATACCTTGCGAGCTGTTCTAAAGTTATTAACCATGTCTTTTTTATTGTAGCTGGTCTTTTAACTATTGAAAATAAGTTTTTTTTCATTTAGAATAGGCAAATCATGAAGATAAAAGGTAAAGTTTGGAGATTTGGTGATGATATTGATACGGATTTGATAATTCCAGCTAAGTATCTTGTTACAACTGACGCAGAAGAGTTGGGTTCACATTGTCTTGAAGGTCTTAAAGAAGGTTTTCCATCTAAGATTGAGAGGGGAGATATTATAGTAGCAGGTAAGAACTTTGGTTCTGGATCTTCTCGTGAGCATGCCCCTTTAGCTATCAAAGGTTCAGGTATAGCGGCTGTAATTGCTTCTTCTTTTGCCAGAATATTTTACAGGAATGCTATAAATATAGGACTACCTATAATAGAGCTCGAATTAGTTAAAAAGTTTAAAGACAGAGATTTGATAGAGGTGGATTTTTTAAATGGTAATATAAAAAATATAACTAGAACAGAGGAGCTCTCTTTTCAGAGCTATCCTCAATTCTTACAAAGAATAATTCAAGCAGGAGGTTTGATGAGATGGGCAAAGAAGATTTAAGATCGTACAATATTGCTGTTATCGGTGGAGATGGTACAGGGCCTGAAGTTATAAAAGAGGGGCTAAAAGTTTTAGAAGCAGCAGGTTCAAAATATGGTATTAAATTCAATTTTAATGATTATGATTTTGGAGGAGATAGATATCTAAAGACTGGAGAGATACTCCCAGATTCTGCTATAGAAGAGTTAAAGAGCTATGATGCTATATATTTGGGTGCTATTGGTCATCCAGATGTTGCTCCTGGAATTCTTGAGAAGGGGATTCTTTTAAAAGCCAGGTTTGCATTAGATCAATATATTAATTTAAGACCGATTAAGTTGTACCCTGGAGTTTGGACTCCTATTAAAGATAAAGGGCCAGAGCAGATAGATTTTGTTGTTGTACGGGAAAACACAGAAGGTCTTTATACCGGGTGCGGTGGTTTTTTGAAGAAAGGTACTGATAAAGAGGTGGCAATTCAGGAGTCTGTAAATACTAGATTTGGTGTTCAGAGATGCCTTAAGTATGCATTTGAATATACTAGAAAGAGAGCTAAAGATAAAAAACTTACTCTTTGCGGAAAGACAAATGTTTTGACTTATGCTTTTGATCTTTGGGATAGAGCTTTCAATGAGATGGCTAAAGAGTATTCTGATATTACAACTGATTATGCTCATGTAGATGCAACTTGCATGTGGATGATTAAGAATCCAGAATGGTTTGATGTTATTGTGACTGACAATATGTTCGGTGATATTATTACTGATTTAGGGGCTATGATTCAAGGCGGTATGGGTATTGCAGCTGGAGGTAATATTAATCCAGAAGGGGTATCTATGTTTGAGCCTATCGGTGGTTCTGCTCCTAAGTACACAGGACAGAATGTTATTAATCCTCTAGCTGCTATATCTGCAGGCGCTATGATGCTGGATACTATTGGGGAGGAAGAGGTAGCCTTGAAGATTGAAGAGGCAGTTATGGATATTACAGCCAATAAGTTAAAGAGTCTTTCAGCTGGTAAGATGGGGTATTCTACCATAGAAGTAGGCGATATGGTGGCCAAGGCTCTTAAATAGCAAGGCAAATAGATCAATAAGATTGTTATGAAAGAATACAATGTAGCTGTATGTGGAGCAACTGGTGTAGTCGGCAGAGAGATGCTTAGGATTTTAGAGCAGAGAGATTTTCCTATAAAGAGATTGCTGCCTTTAGCTTCCGAAAGATCTGTTGGCAAAGAGATTGATTTTAAAGGTGAAAAATTTAAGGTTGAGTTGCTTAATCCTGATGCTTTTTCTGGTATAGACTATGCATTGTTTTCGGCTGGTTCATCTGTAAGCTTAGAGATTGCCCCTCTAGCTGCTAAGAGAGGTGCTGTTGTTATAGATAATTCTTCGGCTTTTAGAATGGATGATGAGGTTCCATTAGTTGTTCCTGAGGTCAATCCTGAAGATGCTTTTAAGCATAGAGGTATAATCGCTAATCCCAACTGTTCTACCATACAGATGGTAGTAGTCCTTAAGCCTATAGATGATATTTTTAAAATAAAGAGAGTTGTTGTGTCTACTTATCAATCTGTTTCAGGATGGGGTAAAGGTGCAGTAGATCAGCTTTGGAAAGAGATGGCTAAGATCGCAGAGAGCGGTGAAGCCAAGATAGATCTAGAAGATAGAGTTTTACCTTCTCAAATTGCATTCAACCTGTTTCCCCATATAGATGTTTTTTCAGATAATGGATATACTAAAGAAGAGCTGAAGATGGTAAACGAGACAGAGAAGATTATGCACGGCGATTTTTCTGTCACTGCAACATGCGTAAGAGTTCCTGTTTTAATATCACATAGCGAAGCTATCAACATTGAATTAGAAGAGGATGTAAATCCTGATAAAGTAAGAGATATTTTAAAAGATGCTCCGGGCGTAAAGGTTATTGATGATACATCAAATGATAGCTACCCTATGCCTTTATATGCTGCAGGTTCAGATCAGACTTTTGTGGGTAGAATAAGGAAAGATTCTACAGTCAAAAATGGAATTTGGGTTTGGGTCGTATCTGATAATCTAAGGAAAGGAGCCGCTCTAAATGCGGTTCAGATCGCTGAGCTACTTGCAAAGAGTTGATTGTTAATCATTGTATAGTCTGATTTCTTAGCATGGAAAATAAATACATGCAACTCCATCGTCCTCAATGGAAGACAAGATTAGGATTTTTGCTCGCAGCATTAGGTTCAGCAGTAGGTCTTGGTAATATTTGGAGATTCTCTTATCTATGTTATAAAAACGGTGGCGGAGCATT
>CAYRCW010000018.1:0-11768 GCA_964422895.1 uncultured Planctomycetia bacterium
TCGCTTGTAATCTTCTATCAATATTTTTATTAAATTTGAGATAAAAAGCATCTATGCCGGACCTCTTAAAACTTGTTACTGCTTTATCTATATTTTTAAAATTTTTGACAACTTGAAATCTACCCCATATACAAGGACACCCAGAGAAGACTCTCTCTTTGTAAGGATAATTCTTAAAGAATCCAGAATCGTATATAGCATTTTTTACAATCAATCCAAAACTAAAATCTTTCCCCATAACATATTCCAGGCTAGACATAGAGAGTATTAAATCTCCCAAACCATGGGGGTGCAAGTAAAAACGCCTCAATGTTTTAAATTTTTTAGAATTAAATTCGCTCATGATACGCTAAACGCTTTTCTAAATCACAGCCTTTTAAAACAGCAACTATATTATAGGGTGGCTTTATTGTAGCATTATGGAAGGAGAATCTTTTAAGATTGTTACTACCATTCTCAAAAAAGTAGACCATAAAACCATATGAATAAATTTTTCTAACAATATCTTTATGTCTATAATTAAAACTTGAAAGATTGTTATGTATTTCCATAAAGATACTTTTAATCTTTCCATTTTTTAAAGATTTAATGGCCCCATCAATAAAACATCCCTCTGCCCCCTCAATATCAACTTTAACAACTTCAATTTGACTAAAAGGCTCAGCAATATCGTCGAACCTTCTCACTTCTACTACTTCATAATGTTTTGATTTACTGCTTGAAACTGGATTTAAACAATAACTTCCGCTATTTTTAATTTCACCTTCATAGAGCTTTTGGTGTTGATTTTTATCTCCTAAGGCAAAATTTAAAGGTATAATATTATTAATATTATTGATTTCAATATTCTTTAACAATATTTTAAAATTACACCTGTTAGCTTCAACAGCAAAGACTTTTCCATCGGGCTTAATGTTCTTAGAAGCAAATAGTGCATATATACCCCAATGAGATCCGATATCGAAAACAACTGTACTATCTTTACAAAAATAGGAGAACGTTAACAGCATTTTCTCTTCTGGTAAAGTGCCATCAGTTACATAAGAGCGCCATTGAGGCATTATATAAGGATTAGCGATAAATTTTTGATTATCTATAGTAAACTCACAAAATTTGTCAGGAATAATAAATTTTAAAAAAAATAAAAGTATTTTTTTAGTAAACGTTAATTTTATTAACGGACCTAAAATATGATGAAGAAGCACCAGCATATTTCTATAATTTAATCTGTGTACAAATTCATTCATTATTTTTTTCCTATCCAGTATACGGCTCTTGATACAGCTGGATGAGCAAAATTTTTGTTTAACAACGAAAATAGATCGTAGAACACAGGAAATTTCCTTACAATACTCATACCTGGCAACTCTCCCTTTAAACACTGCTCTTTAAAATATTTTTTCATGAACCTTCTAAGATCTAACCAGTTCATCTCTGATAGATGAGTCGGTTCTGGTTTTTCTAGATTTAAATTACATATCATACGATATATATATCTATTAGGAGATGAGATAATTATAATACCATCTTCAACAAGTAACTCTTTTAATCTCTCAATAAAATCATCAAGTGAATTAAATGATATATGTTCTATTACCTCAAACATTGTTATTACATCAAACTTGCCCATATCTTTAGATAGATGTTCTACATCTGTATTTATAAACTCAACCCTGCCATCATTTTTAAATAATCTTTTTGCAAAAACAATCTTCTCTGAATCCGGCTCTAGTGCTAAGACTTCTTTGAAATCAGATCCTTTTAAGATAAAATCAAGCTTAGACCCATCCCCAGTTCCAACATCTAGAATCCGTCCTTTGATATAACTTTTTATAACTAATTTTAAATCCAGACTAATTTTATAATTAGATACCTCTTTTATCATCCTGTATTAATCCCTCTATTTTTAATTTATTATACACATTATCAACACTTATACCTTTTAAACAGGCTAATTCCTTAGAACAGTCTATACTGCTTTTACTCGAGTAAAAAGGGTACCTTAAGCAAGGTGAGCAATCAACTTTACTTAATATATAAAAACTGTTTTTACCTCGAGGCGCTGTTCTTACATAATTGCTGGGACCAAAGATACCTAAAGTCGGAACTGATAAAGCAGCACTCAGATGCATCAGTCCGGTATCGTTGGATATAAATAGTTTACAGCGCTTTATAAATAAAGCTGTTGATTCTAAAGGCTGACTATCTATAATAAATACCCTGGCTCTATCTTCTATATAATCTGCTAATTTATTCTTAAGATAGCTCTCCTCAACCCCTCCAAAGATAAGTATATATATATCTTTATTTTTAATCAACCTCTGGGATAACTCTGCGAATTTTTCTAAAGGCCATCTCTTTTTATAACCTTGCCAATCTTTATTCCAAAAACCTCCTCCTCCAGGATGAATACCTATTAAAAATTTATCTTTCAAACAATTGTCTTCTATAAATTTATTAACCGTTTTAATATTTTTTGAGTTATTCCACTTTAAGCTATAAACTTGGTAAGCACAATCAACACCTAAAATTTTTAGAAGATTTAAATTTTGCTCTAAATCATGTATTTTAGGATCTGACTTTACTTTTTTATTTATTAAAAAATCTAACCTGAAAAACCCACCTCTATAACTATGAGAAACTTTATTTTTAGCTGAAATCAAGAAAGTAAGTACGTTAAAACCCGTCCTATTTGAAGGAAAAGTAGTAAATGAATAATCAAATTTCTTTCTATGTAATTTAATTAACAAAATTAAATTAGCTAATATATTTTTTCTAAAAATAGAGTAACCATCTACTAATCCTGAATCTTTTAACATCTTTCCAAGACCTACATTTAATAAAACAATCTCTATCTCTCCGCCAACAATACTCCGTAATCTTTCCATAAATGGTGTTGCTAATATAGTATTACCTATACCAGAAAGAGAGATAATGACCGTTTTCTTATTCATAGTAAAATTTTATACCTTTAAATAAAATTTATGAATCTAAAACACTACTTTTCAAGATTATAGCAAAGCTGATTGAACATCTAAATAGCTATAGAGATCTGTATCTTTAAAAGATACTAGATACTCACTATTAATTAAAAAGCTAGGTAAATTACTTCTCTCTAATAAAGAACTTAGATCCTGTCCTTTTTTTAAAACTATAAAAACTCTCTCTGTTGTCTTGAAATCTGCCCCTAAATAATCCCAAGAAATGTTATAACGGCTAAAATAGTAGGCTAAAATAAAATCTGCCGGCATAAAACATAATACATTATCGCCATCTTTAAGCTGCCCTTTTAAAAATAAAGTTACATCTTTTGCCCCATTTAAAACCCCAGTCTCTTCGCTCTTCATAACAGCATCTTTATCAATAACTACTAAAGAGAAAAATAAAGCAATAAAAATAACTGCTACTCTAAACATCATTTTTTTAAAATCTAATTTTAAAATCTCCACTACAGCAGCAGATACTACTCCAAAATACAGCGGGATTAAAAAAATAAAGACTCTCTGAGGTGGGATTCTTCTGTTTAAAAAAAATACACTCATTATAGCTAACGCCATTGAAATTAAAATAGAGCCATATTTTTTCCTTAGTTTTTTTGATCTTATAACACCTATAAATAATACTACTATCACTATTAATCCACCCCAACTGGGAAAGTCTCTCATCCAGCTCAACCAAAGGCTAGATAGATAGTGAGGTAAAGTTCCTATAAAGTCAAAAGAAGAACCAGGCTTAACGAATCTATTTGAAAAGATAGAAGCAGTCCCGGACTGTACAATCACAGGAAGGTATAACCCTAAACTCAATATTAATATAATTGCTTCTGAAATAATCAACATCTTAACCTTATCTTTTTTTAATTTATCTTTTATGGTTCTAAATAAAAACCAAAATATTCCTGTTATAATAGGATAGATCATGACAGGAATAGTGTAGAGACCTAGAGTTGAGGATAGAATAAAATACACCCAACCTTTTTTATGTGCTTTAAATATAAGCTCTACAGAATAGAAAAAGATAATAGCCCACAATAGATAGAGAGTATAGCCTCTGGCATTGGTAGAGTACTCTATAAGAAGAGATGAAGTTGCAAGGAGCATAGCTGAGAGCAAGCCAGATTCTTTATTAAATAAAGATGATATCAGATAATAACCTGCAGGAATTATTAAGAGTCCGAATAAAAAAGCAGGCAAACGCATGACCCACTCAGAATTACCTAGCAAAACATATAAAGGATGAGCAAAAATATTATAGAGAAGGTGATTATTAGGTGCAACATAATGTGACAATGAAAATGATAACGGCTGAGAAAAAAACAGTATAAATCCAAATGCCTCGTCATAACGCATAGGCTGGAAAAGATAATAGAGCCTCAATACAAAAGCTACTAATAAAATTACCGTTAGATATCTGATCTCTTTTTTATCTATCAATACAATACCTCAAAAACTCCAGATTCTCCTTCTAGATATATAAGCTTTAGCTTATCTTTGAATTTATATAAAAACGGTCCTAGATACATACGAGTTTGTGGTGAAAAATTATCTACTACTATATAGCCTATTCTCTCCTTAAAAACTACATCCCAAATATCGTTTGGATCTTTGCTATAAGGAAATATCAAAGATTTATGCTCTGTAAATAAATAACTCACAGTCGGTTTACGTGATAATACTACTTTATCATCTACTAAATTAGTATTTATCCAATCATGAAGAGCTATGAATTCTTTTTCTGGTTTTGATAATTTAATAAGATCTGGAATTATAAAAAAATTGCTAACTATATTTAACATCAAGATAGCGCCTAAGATAAAATAAGAGCTACTGTAGGTATATCTAATTTTAATAAAAAATAAGAACCTAATTATACCTTTTATAAAATAATAATAGAGAAAGGGAATCACTGGCATAAGAAATCTATAAGTTTCTCTATAGGGCCAAATAATTAAAATACCTACATAAATAATAAAATAATAATTAAATATAGGTTTCCTCTTATCTTTAAAACTTAAACCTATCCCAAGCAAAACAAATAATGCTATAGGTATCAATATAAAATTAAATATAGAGTAATTTCTTAATCCCATTAGAGGAATAATCATAATTGCCATATTCCTAAAATATATCCAGCTCCCTTCTATAATTCTTAAAATAAATGTAGAAGGACCTGCAAAGATACTGCCTAAAAAAGGCCTATAAGGATCCACCAACCAAAACTGTCCTTTGATATAACCGCTATCAACATTTAAGCTTAAAGATGTAAATTTCCAAATAATAGAACATATAGCAAATAAAACTATAAGATTGAGTGCTGCCTTATAATCATGTTCTTTTTTAATAAAAAATAAAATGACAGCTAAAAAAAGACTGATACCTATGTAACGCGTAAAATAACTTAAAATAATTAAAATAAAAGAAAGCACTAAAATAATATACTTCTTTTTATTATAAAAACTAAAATACTTTAGAATTAACGATAAGCTTATCAGAGATAAAAAAAGATATAGTACTTCAGTTAATATATGTCTAGTCGTATAGATAAAAAAGAATAAATTTGAAGCTGTCAGAAGAGTCACCCATAACGAACCTACTTTATTAAAATAGTTTCTCATTAGATGGTAAATCAAGATGAGATTCATATACCCCAGGATTACAATAACAATATAAATAATTCGATAATTAAGACCAAAGATAGCTATGATAAGAGAAAGAAAAACCGAGAAGACTGGTGGATAGTGATCAAAAAAAGGCTCGCTAGGAAGATTTAAAGCATGGTACCCACAGCCACTCAAAATACTATTGGCGAGAATAAGGTATTGGGCACTATCACCACCTAACTCTGAAAAGTCAGAGCTAATATTACTCAATGCAAAACATAAAAAAACAATACTAAAAAAAACGGCTAGATGATAAGACCTTATCTTTTTGAATCTAAACATAGAGATCCTTCAATGAGAAATCTACTATAGATGGAGCTATCCTTCTCCAGCTAAAATTTTTGGCTCTATTTAATCCATTATTAATTATTCTCTTCTTAAGAGCATCATCATTTAAAGCAAGGACTATCTTATCTGCTAAGTCATCTGAGTCTCCAGGTCGAAATAAAATAACTTCTCTGCGATCTTCTGCAATCTCCCTCAATCCTTCTAGAGAAGAAGCTACCACCGCAGTTGCTGAGGCCCAATATTCATAAACTTTAAGAGTAGTAACTATCCTGTTGGGTAAGTAATCCTCTCTAGGAATAATTCCTATAGTAGCCTTTTCCAGATATTTAACAGCTTCGCAATGCTCTAGAATACCACTAAAAAAACAGTTTCTTCTTATACCCAGATCTTCAGCTAACCTCTTAATATATTTAAGCTTCCGTCCTCCACCTATAAATAGAAACCTTACCCTATTATCCTCGCATATTACTTTAGCAGCCGCCTTTATCATAAGTTCCACTCCATGCTGACGATCTATTGACCCTAAATGTATAATGTTCTTATCTGCCCCTACGTCTTTATCTTCAGTAAAATTAGTACTGTCAACACCGTCGTAAACTACTTTTACTCTTTTCCGAGATATACCCCGCTTAATTAAAAGTTCTTTCATTGCATGCGTTACAACAATTACCGTATCAGCTTGGCGAATAGTCCAATATTCATATCTAATGAGGTAAGGGCTGACAAAACGCTCTAAAATATTCCTGCTTCCTACAGGTAGATACTCTGCATGTATATCAGTTATATCTAAAACAAACTTAAATGAAAAAAATATCTTTAAAAAAGGAACAGTTATCGCAGCTATTGTATTATGCATAAAAATAATATCAGTATTTTCTATAAACTGTAAAATTTTTCTCAATAATCGTACATTGAATTTAATACTACTTAAGATTTGAGAGCGCTGTTTCCGGGGTGGATGTAGCCATTCAACATCTATATCCTTAATCTTAGAGATAGCATCTGTTGGAGCAATTATAATTACATCATGGCCTCTCTTTTTGAACTCTTGAGCAACTTTCAACGTTCTTATAGCACCTCCCCCTTTAAGAGGAGCTAAAAGATCATGCGTTGAAACAATAATTTTCATAAAGATCTAATTATTTTTTAATTCATCAATTAAAACTGCATATGATTTTACTATAAACATTTTAATCCCCATACCTCTTAGAGTTCTAAAAAAAATATTAATATTCCTTACAAACAAAAAAGGAGATAACCATTTTTTAAGAAACCAGATTAATATAGTCTTACTTCTAAGGCTATTTAAATTAATACCTCCCCTGTATGTAGACCCTTTCCAAGATCCTCCCTTCCCGTCATAGCCATTAGACTCTAGCAATCCATCTTTTTGAGCTATAGCGTAAAACCTTGTTCCAGGATAAGGTACAGCTATGCTTATCTGTATAGAATCCGCTTTAAGATTACAGATGTATGCTGCTGATTTTCTAAGGTCTTCTCTGCCCTCATTTAATAAACCAAAAATAAAAGTAGCATGCGTCTTAATACCATACTCAGCACAGATATTTATTACTTTAATAACCTTCTTCAAGTCTACAGGTTTTCCAATATTCTGAACAATTTTATTACTACCGCTCTCTACCCCGAATTTAATTCCTATACAGCCACTATCTGCCATAGTCTTAATCAACTCCTTATCAAGATTAATAGCATCAGCCATACAGCTCCATCTTAATTTTAAATTTCTGTTTTTGATTTTAGAGCATAGGTCTATAACAAATGCTCTATCTATAGTAAAATCATCATCATCAAAATATATCTCTTTAGCCTCATACTTTTCCTTAATCATTTCCATCTCATCCACTACTCTTTCAGCGGAGAATGTTCGATATTTACCGTTATTATACATAACCTGGTTAAAAAGACAGAAATAACATCTATAAGGACACCCTCTAGATGCCTGAAGCTGATAAGCAGGGTAATTTTGACAGAAACCATCCCAATAAATATCAAGATCCGGTCTCTCTTTTAGAGGAAACATATCTCGCTTTAGGTAAGGTAAGCTATCCAAACAATCAACTGGTATCGACTCTCCTGAATCAATAATTTTTTTATCTTTACTGTAAATTACTCCGCTTTTTATCTCTTCATTATCTCTTAGATATCTAGCTATACTTAAAAGTAAATACTCATACTCGCCTTTTAAAATAAAATCTACAACCTGATTATCTTCCATAATCTTCTTGTTAAAAACAGTAGCATAAGGACCGCCTAAAGCTATAGATGTATTTTTATAAATACTCTTTATCTTATATGCAAAATCAATATCATATTGTACAGTAAGAATAGTAGGCTCATAAAAGACCAGCTCTGGTTTTATTTTTTTTATAATATCGAGCAACTCTCCTTCGCTTATATCAGCAGCAACAGCATCCACTAAAAAAACTTCAAAACTATCTCTGTCAAGTAAAGCAGCGGAATAACCCAAAAAAAAAGGAAATGGTAAGTAATGAGCAACGGTATTCTTCTTTTTAACACCTGAGTGAGGCCAACGAGAACCAGATCTTATATAATACTTTTCATACCTAGAATCTAGATCATATTTAACCAATGGATTTAAAAGCAGTACCTTCATAATATGTCTTCTGTTAAAAAGATTCTACCTCCACAGGGATATTATAACCTAAATCCCTAGCTTTATTTAGAAAAACAGCTGCCTTTTCTTTATCCCCGCAACCTAAATAATAGAGACCTAAATTATAATAGGACACAGCAAATTCCGAATCTATCGCTAAGGATCTTCTCAGATAGAAGGCAGCCTCACCTGAGCCATCCCGGGCTAAAAGAGAACCTAGATAGAAGCACCCTTCTCTATGAAAAGGGTACATTAAAAATAGTTTTTTATAATATTCTATAGCTTTAACTTCATCTCCCTCAAACTCACTTATCCTGCCAAGAAGAAAATAATATCCTGGACAATTGAAACCTAGGTTATAAGCTCTGTTTAAATAGTCCCGCGCCTCTTCTAAATTGCCTCTCTTAAACATATAGTCTCCAGCATAAAATACAAGCTTTGCATTGTGCGGATAAGCTTTAACTAGCCCCTCGAAACCAGATTGACCACTTTTAAAATACAGAACTTCAAGTAAGCTATAGACATCGTTAATATAAGGGAACTCTTCTAAAATTTCTAAGGCAATCTTCTCCGCCTCTTTGTATTGATCTTTATCGATTCTTATTTGAGCTAGGTTAAGAAGTGCTCTTGCTTTAAGTTGAGGATTCCTAGCATTCAATATCAACCAATTAAACCGCTCTTCTGCAGCAAAATATCTCCTTTCTGTTTTAAGATATGTTCCAATTTGAAAATTAGCAATCTCAGAATTTGGATAATTCTTTACCACATCACAAGAAATAATAAATTCATTTTTATAAAGTGGATTTCTTAAATATGTAATCAGGCTAAGTCCAATTAAAAATATAGATACCAACACCTTCAAAACATATTTTCTAATCCTTACTTTGCTTAAAAATATATAAAGAATAAATATAATACCTATCTCTACTAAATAAAAATGACGTTCTCTAGCTACTGATTCCAATTGAATAAAGAATCGCCAACAATAGAAGGATGCTATCCATACAATCCCAAATTTTATCTTGTTGCTAGCTTTTAAAAAAACTGCTAAAGACACAACTAAGATGCCCGCCATAAACCAGCCTGCTAAATCAAAATACGATAGGACCTCTACGCCTTGGTGATCAAAAGAAAAACCTATCGGAACAAAGAAAAGCTTTATAAATAACAGCAAAGTTTTAAGCTGAGTTAGAATATTTAGTCCTTGGGATCTAAATTGAATATCTATTGCAGCTTCTGCAAAAACAGCTAAATCCATTATTTTCCAATAAATAAAAACAATCATTGAGATCAAAATATAAGGAACCAACCAGATAAATTTTTTAAACCCTCTCTTATCAAACAACAATATATATGAAAATAAAATTGGAATATATAAAACAAAATGCTCTTTAGTTAAAGCAGCAGCTAGATAAAATACAACAGAAAAATAAAAGAAATGCTTAGCTTTAGACAGACTAAACTTTAAATAGTAATAGAAAGAAAGTAGAATAAATAAGCCAAAAAGCAAAGTAGACCTTGCCATAATATGAACTACTGCATCAAGATTAATCGGGTGGACTAAAAAAAAGAGAGCTAACAGAAGCGCTATCTTTGAACCAGGCTCTCTAAAGAATAGGCATAATATTCTATAAATAAAAAACGCAACTAGAATATGAAGTAAAATATTAAAAATTCTATATCCAAAAACATTATATTTCGACAAACTATAATTTAAATTATAGCTAAGCATAAATAGAGGTCTAAATGCTTTTTTTACATCTTGAGATATATAGCCTAGAAAATAATAGGGGGTAAAGGAAAAACTCCTTATAAGACAATTTTCTCCTATTAAATAGTGATCGCTAAATATAAAATCGTTATTCAGCGATGTTGAGTAAATTCCTAAACCTAAAATTAAAAAAAGTAACAAAATACACCATTTATTATTTAACATTAATCAACTAACCCCTTTCTAAAATCTTAAGTCTTTCTCTTGCCAAATCAAATCCTGGAACTATATTCAAACTCTTATGATAATATTTGATAGCTCCCTCCGTATCTCCTCTTTTTTCAGCAGTCAAAGCAAGGCCATAATAGGCCAAGTGAAGCTCGGGGAATATGACAATAGCTTGTTTAAATTTATTCTCGGCATCTGAATACCTTCCTTCATTAAAATATAATATACCCAAATTATAGCAAGCCTTATAATTATACGGGGTATGCTCAATCTCATTCTTGTAAAAATCTTCAGGAACTTTCCATTTTTTATTGCGTTCTAGAGTAGCAAGGCCATAGAATATAAGCATCCCTGCTATAGCAACATAGCCAACATACTCATATATCACTCTTTTATTAAATAAGCCATATATTAATGCTACTATCAAAATAAGGGCTGCAGGCAATCCTAAGTAGAGCCAATGCTCAGCGCAAGGAGCATTCAGCGCAACTATTGCTCCAGATATAAATAGGAAATTTAAAATATACCATATAGAGAAAAACAGTATCTTTTTGTTCTTTCTAATTAAGTAAATTCCAAGAACGAGAGTTAAAAAAAGAGCTATAAAGTATAAGATAAAAGTCAAATCTTTAGGTGAATTTACATATCTAATAGCATATGAAAGCCTAAGATTGTAAGGTAAAAATATCATCTTTAGATACCTAAAAAATAGATAAGGTGCGGTTAAAAATCTCTCATTTAAAGTAGGTCCAGAAAAAACTCCAGCTAAAGAGTTTGACAACCTTAATAATATATACACAATAGCAACGCCTAGATGATAACCAATGTGGCGTATGTAAAAGCGATGGAAAATGCATAGATACGCTAAAAGCAAAAGCGGCACTATTAAAGCTATCTCCTTAGATAAGATTGCAGCTATAAAAGCTAGTGCACTTAAAATAAGAGCATTATTTTTATGATTATCTAAAAAATTGAAAAATAAGATTAGAGATATAAAAGAAAAAAATCCTGCCAATAGGTCAGCTCTGCCAGATATATAACTTACTGCACCAGAGTTAATAGGATGGATTACAAATAGAGATGCTACTACTAGCGCAATTTTTCTTTTTTTAAAAAACCGTAGAACTAATCCATATAACAATAGACTATTAAATATGTGTAGTAAAATATTAGTGAGGTGATAACCTCGAGAGTCAAAAGTCCAGAGCTTATAATCAACCATGTAAGAGATAGCCTGCAAAGGCCTA
>CAYRCW010000018.1:11868-15384 GCA_964422895.1 uncultured Planctomycetia bacterium
GTCAAAAGTCCAGAGCTTATAATCAACCATGTAAGAGATAGCCTGCAAAGGCCTAAAAGGTAACGCCAAAGAACTAGGGCTCACCATAGCTTTAAAAAGGCTGGGAATATATTTAAAAGAAGTCACTATTTTATTATTCAATATAAGATGGTTATCATCATAGAAAAAAGGGCCGGTTAAAACACCGCTATATATAATCAAACCTACAACTATAATTATCAACAGCGATATAATATTATCTTTATTTAACATCGGCACTTTCAATAGAATCTAATATTTTTAAATTTAAAATAGCATTGCTATCATCTTTACCTAATGCTACTACAGATTGGAACCACCTTCTAGCTTCTTTATACTGTTTCAATCTCAATAAGGCTACACCCAAATTATTATAAGTTTCTGTTAAAGAAGAGTATGTATAATAACCGCTAAAATCTTGTACCGCTAAATAATACCAGTATATTGCCTGAAAATAGTCATTTTTTAATAGATAGTGGTACCCGAGCATATTATATGCCTCTTCACTCTTTAGAGAGATACCAATAGCCCGCCTAAAAAGTATTTCGTTATTTTTAAAATAATTTTGATAATTAAGATTTATAATCCCATAAAATAAAATAACTGCTATTAATGGTAGCCGGAATATCTTTTTCCCCGACATAAGATAGCTAGCAATTCCAATCAGACCAATGCCGGGAAGATAAAAAAATCTCTCGGCCCAAAAATGTAAAGCTGGAACAATATTCGATATCGGAATATAGAAAAATAGCACCCACCCCAAAAACAGAGATAAAATAAAATTATCTTTTTTTACATAACGGATAAAAAATAAAAACAACATAAATAATAAGATTAATCCAAAAACAACCTCAAAGTTAAATATAGAACTATATTTTGGAAAAGCATCACTTATAGAAAGGTTGACTGGTATAAAAAACTTAAATAGATATCTAGAAAACCCTGCAAAAGAAGACAAGGCAGTCACAAAGAACTCTCCGCGCAAAAAAGATATACTACTACCAACATGGCCAACAACTTTAAACCTAACAAATAAATATCCTAAAGCAAGCAGAAGAAACCCAATATTGTACAACTTTAATTTATTTTTAATCTTTATAATAATCCAAACAACTAAAAAAAATGGCCATGAAATCTCTTTACTCAAAAGAGCTAAAGCATAAGCAACAATAGATAGTGCCATAAAACCTTTAGATCCTTTTTCTAAAAATAAAATTAAACTCAGAAGAGACGATAAAATAAAAAATGCGGCTAAAAGATCTGCTCTAGCGCTTATCAATACAACGGCAGATAAATTGATAGGTAAAAGACTCCAAAGAAGAACCAGCATTAAAGATATACTTTGAGATATTTTTAACCTTAGCAAAATAAGATAAAGCAAAATCGTATTTAAAATATGTATTAAAATTGATCCTAAACGAAATCCAAATGGACTCTCTTGGCATAAATAGTAATTAAGACTATGTGCTATTTTAAAAATAGGACGATAATAATCCCTTTTACTACCATCTTTTAAGATAGAGTTAACAAATGAATCTCTGAAATCTTCTTTATTTTCTAGGATAGACTCTCTATTTTTAATCTGAAGATGGTCTAACCATAAGAAATCATAATTTAGAGATTTTAAGAAGACTACCAACGTTACAGAAGTTAACAATAAGATAGAGAGTATTTCTCTCTTTTTTTTAAGTTTTGAAGATAATAATCTTAGCACGCTAATATTCTACCTAAGATCTTTTGAATATAAAAGAAGACTATTCGCTCTCTTTTACAAAAAGTTGTGCAACCTGCTCAGCAATAAGCGAGAGCATAAATATGATCACAGAGGTAGAGAAGAGCAGTAGACTCATATTAGTAAAACTGTGTCGAGTAATATAAGTATAAATGTAATAAATTAAACCCATAGCAAAGAATAAAAATGAGATTGGCAAAAACACCTTGAATGGAGAATAGATAGTAGCTATCTTTACAATGATAAGTATAAATTTAATTCCATCTTTTAGAATATTTATCTTACTTGAACCTTTTTCTCTCTCTAATATACCTACTTTTTGAAACTTTATACTCCTACCTGTTTTAAGCAAAGAGAGCGTTAAGGTGGTCGGGTATGAAAAACCATTGGGCAAGAGGTATAAAAACCTTTTGCATAAATCTGCTCTTATAAGCCTAAAGCCAGAAGTCAAATCGACTATCTCTGTAGCTGTAACATAGCTTGCCAGACGATTAAATATGTAGTTTGCAATTTTTCTATGCCAAGAACCACTATAGCCAACTCTTGAACCTACAACCATATCATAAGAACCCAAATCTTTAAGTAATTTGGAGATCTCTTTAGGGGGGTGCTGCAGATCTGCGTCCATCAACAATATCCAGTCACCGCTTGAGGCTCTAATACCACTCTTTACCGCAGCACCATTACCCATATTATAAGGATGGCGTATTATTGTTACATCATTTAAATCATTTTTTAAACAATCTGACACTTTATCCTCAGAGCCATCATCAATTACAATAATCTCTTTCTCGTAATCCAATAATTCTCTACTAATGCCCTTTAACAGGCTAGGAAGATTATCTGATTCATTGTAAGCGGGTATTAAAACGGAGAGTTTCATTTAATGAAATATGAATCCCAAAAAGATAATTCCTTTTCGGGATTCATATAAAAACTCAAATATTAATGGGTGTGTCCTGTTACAACACCTGTATCTGCATTATAAACATACGCATCTGCATAAGGACACGCAGGAGAAACTTGAGCAGCAAAATAATTATGTACAAATGTTGGTGTCGTCAAAAGTGCAGGGAATGCTGCATCTCCAGCTACCGCTGTTTTTGCATAGTATGCAGCTACTGCAGATCTAATAGTCGCAACGTTTCCATCACAGGCTGCCTGTTTTGCATTTGACTGCAAATCGATAAATTTAGGCACAGCTATTGCTGCTAAAATAGATATAACAACTATAACCATAACCAACTCGATGAGTGTAAAACCATGCTTCATGTTAACACCTCCTTTAACTTATTTATTTATATTTAAACAAAACACTAATTCTATGTCAAGTATTATACATTATGCTTACATATGCGTCTATTAAAAATTTTATTGAAAACGGCACTTAAAAAGAATATAGATAGATCTTAGCCCATCTTTATAGGATATCTTTTTGCCCTCTCTATAGCCTCTAAATCTATACTTTATAGAATGTTGATAAAGCCTATATCGCTTTTTTAAAATCTTAGCAGTAATCTCTGCTTCTACTTCAAATCTATCTGACTTTAGATTTAAGCTAAGCCAATGTTTACGATACATCAGCTTATAGCATGTCTCCATATCCCGAATCCAGTAAAAATAGAATAGGCTGCCGAATAGACTCAACAATTTATTGCCCATCTTATGCCATAAGGGTGTTCTATAGTCAAAAGAAAACCTATCGCCATAGATAACTTCTATGTCTCTATCTTTTAAGATATTAAAGAGCATAACCATATCAGCTG
>CAYRCW010000019.1:0-1575 GCA_964422895.1 uncultured Planctomycetia bacterium
ACCGAGAAAAATAAGGTTGAATTTGATAAAGTGTTGGCTCTTTCAGATGGTTCTAAATTAACAATAGGTAGACCTTATGTAGAAGGTGCTAAGGTTGCTGCTGAGTTGATAGAAAATGCAAAGTCTGACAAGGTTATAGTAATGAAGTATAGAAGGCGTAAGAGTTCGCAATCTAAGAGAGGACATAGACAGATTTTATCTAAAGTCAAGATAGAGTCTATTTCGGAGGCTTAATATGGCACATAAAAAAGGTGGCGGAAGTACTAGAAATGGTCGTGATTCCAACTCTCAGCGTCTTGGCGTTAAGAGCTATGGCGGAGAGAGAGTATCTGCTGGTTCTATAATAATAAGGCAGCGCGGTACCAGATTTAAGCCGGGCTGGAATGTAGGTAGAGGTAAAGATGATACTCTTTTTGCTTTAAAGGATGGCATTGTAAAGTTTCGTTCTCAAAGAATGGTTGATGTTGTTTCTGAACAAGATTAAATCCCTCCTTAAGTTGAGTTTCATAGACAAAGCTAAAATTTATGTTAAAGCAGGAGACGGAGGCAGAGGTTGCCTCAGCTTCTATTTTCATAAGCCTAGTTCAAGAAGAATACCTAATGGTGGTGATGGAGGTAGAGGTGGAAACATCGTCATAAAGACAGATACCAATCTTTGGGATCTCACCCATCTTAAATTTCAGAAACACCATAAAGCTGAAAAAGGTAAACATGCCAGTAGTAATAATAAGAAAGGTAAAAGAGGTAAAGATACAGTTATATCTGTGCCTATAGGAACAGTTATTAGAGATCTAGATAGCAATTTTCTTATTCGCGACATGATTGCAGAAGACGAATCTGTAATTGCTGCAAAAGGCGGAGAAGGGGGTCGTGGTAATGCATTTACAAAGGCTGAGCTTGTTCTTAATGAAGAGGGTGAAGAGAAAAATTTAGGTTTAGAGTTAAAGTTGCTTGCTAATGTTGGTTTAGTCGGTTTTCCTAATGCAGGTAAGACTACATTTATAAATACACTCTGCAAGACAAGAGGTAAGATTGCATCATATCCTTTTACAACTCTAGAACCTCAGCTTGGTGTTATGCGGTATGATGATAAGACTGTAAAGATAGCAGATATACCAGGATTAATAGAAGATGCACATAAAGGTAGAGGTCTTGGGGATCTCTTTTTAAAACATCTCCAAAGAACACAAGTACTTGTGTTCATTATAGGATTATCGGATATTGATATAGACCCAAAAGAGGCTTTTGAAAAACTGAGAAAAGAGCTTGGAGCATTTGACCTTGATCTGTTAAATAAGGAATATATATTGATTGGCAATAAGATGGATTTACCCGAGTCAACGTTAAAGCTGAAAGCTTGGAAAAAGAGTTTAAAATCTAAAGAGATTTTTCCTATATCACTTCTAGATAAGAGTGGACTTGATGAGGTAAAAGCTAAGATAGCAAGCTACTTTAACTGATTGCAGAATAATTAAAATATATTACAATAGTAGTTAATGTATAAAAAGATAGTTATCAAAATTGGTTCCAGCATATTACGTAAAGACGATGGCCATCTTGACTTAAATAGATTTA
>CAYRCW010000019.1:1675-3680 GCA_964422895.1 uncultured Planctomycetia bacterium
TTAACGAGAATGATGCTTTAGCTGTTGAAGAGATAAAGCTTGGAGATAATGATAGGCTCTCAGCTATGGTTGCTTCTCTTGTCTCTGCAGATCTTTTACTTATCCTCTCAGATGTAGATGGCATATATGATGGAGATGGCTCTATTATAAAGAATGTTACTGACATTAAGGATGTAAAAAAATTCTGCTTTAATACCGATAAAAATCATTGCGTAGGAGGCATGATCACCAAGCTTGAAGCTGTTGAGATTGCCTCTTCTTTAGGCATACCAGCTATTATAACAAATGGCGGCATTAAGAATGGAATCAGAGAAGCTCTGGAGTTAAAACGAGGCACTTTCATCAAGGCAAAGAAAAAGATGTCTGCTAAGAAGCACTGGATTGCTTATATCTCCAAAACAAAAGGTGCGATAGTAGTAGATGCTGGAGCAGAGAGAGCTGTTGTTGAGATGAGTAAGAGTATTCTTCCTATGGGTATTACAGCTGTAAGTGGTAGTTTTAGTCTTGGGGACCTTATAGTTGTAAAAAATAAGAAAGGAAAGATAATTGCAAGAGGAATATCTGGTTACTCTTCTTTAGAAATAGAGAAGATAAAAGGTTTTAAAAGTAAAGATATAGCTAGCATCTTAGATATTAAAAGACAGGATGAGGTTGTACATAGAGATAACTTGGTTTTATATGAGGTTTAGATATGAACTTAGAAAAGAGTATTAAGAGAATAGCAAAAGAGGCTAAAGATGCTTCTTTTAAGATTGCCACACTCTCTAGCAGTAAAAAGAATAAGGCTTTAAGAGCCATGGCTTCTGCTATAGAGAAGAATTCAGATTATATAAGGTCTGAAAACGCTAAAGATCTCAAGAGGGCTAAGAGTAGTGGCCTTAGCTCTGCTATGATTGACAGGCTCTACCTTAACCCTAAAAGAATAAAGGATATGTCAATATCGCTGAGAGAGATTGCGAAGCTTAAAGATCCTTTGGGTCAGATTATCAGTACTTGGGATAGACCAAATGGTCTTAAGATAAATAAGGTTCGTGTTCCAATAGGGGTTATCTCTATCATATATGAATCACGTCCTAATGTTACAAGTGACTGTATAGGGCTCTGCCTTAAAACCGGTAACTCTGTTATTTTAAGAGGAGGTAGTGAGGCCTACAACTCTAACCGGGCTATATATAAAGTCTTAACAAAAGCAGCATGCTCTTTAATACCTGAGGGTTCTATAAAGCTAATTCCGACCAAAGATAGAGAGGCTTTAAATTATCTCTTAAAATTAAATGAATATGTAGATCTTTTGATACCTAGAGGTGGCGAATCTCTTATAAGATATGTAACAAAGAATGCTACTATGCCGGTAATAAAGCATTACAAAGGTATCTGTCACGTATTTGTTGACAAGTCAGCCAATCTAAGTATGGCACTAGATATTGCTTTTAATGCTAAAGTGCAGAGACCTGAAGTATGCAATGCTATTGAGACACTATTGGTCCATAAATCTATAGCTAAAGATTTTTTAACTGTTTTTGGAGACAAACTTAAAGATGCAAATGTTAAGATAAAAGGGTGCAAGAAGAGTAAATCTATTATTCCTTGGATAGGGATGGTAAAAGAAGCTGACTATCGCAGGGAATATCTTGATTTAATTTTAAATATAAAGATAGTCGATAGCGTAGAAGAAGCTGTAGCACATATAAATAAATATGGTAGCAGCCATTCAGATTCAATTGTGACGGAAGATGATAAGAGTGCCTATAGATTCTTAAGCGAAGTTGATTCAGCCTGCGTATATTTAAATGCTTCTACTCGTTTCACTGATGGTTTTCAATTTGGAATGGGAGCTGAGATGGGTATATCTACAGATAAGATACATGCCCGAGGTCCTATGGCGCTTGAAGAACTTACAATATATAAATATATAGTACTTGGCGATGGTCAGATCAGGATCTAGGTGTAAAAAATCACAAAAGATAGGGATCTTAGGCGGAGCCTTTGACCCTGTACATTTCGC
>CAYRCW010000019.1:3780-14649 GCA_964422895.1 uncultured Planctomycetia bacterium
AAAAATCACAAAAGATAGGGATCTTAGGCGGAGCCTTTGACCCTGTACATTTCGCTCATCTCTTATTAGCAGAACATGCTTTGACTGATTTTGATTTAGATAAGATAATATTGTTACCTTACAATATCTCTGTTTGGAAAGAACGTCCGCAAGCATCTGCTAAAAACAGATTGGATATGCTTAGATTAGCAACGATAGATAATCCTCGCATAGAGATATCAGATGTAGAGATAAAAAGAGGTGGGATTTCCTACAGCTATGAGACTTTGAAATATTTAAAAAATAAGAACCCTGAAGATAAACTATATTTTTTAATAGGTTCCGATGCTTTTTCTAGGCTTGAGAGCTGGAAAAATTATAGAAGCTTGATAAAGATGGTAAGTTTTATAGTGGCTGTTAGGCCGAAAACTAAAGTAAAAAAGATTAAGAATGTTGAGCCTTATAAGATATTGATTCCCCAGATAGAGATCTCATCTTCGTATCTTAGAGATAGAGTGCAGCGTGGACTCTCATTGAGATATCTTTTACCTGACAAAGTTAGGGACTATATTATTAATTTTGGGCTGTATAGATGAATCTACTTATACACTTATATCTTCTTCCATTATTTTTAATATTATCTGCATTATTCTCTTCTTCAGAGAGTGCTATATTCTCTCTTACTAAATATGAAAAAGAGAAGTTTAAATCTATGCATCTAAGAACGTATGGAAAGCTTAATCGTTTCTTAAAAGACCCAACAAGAACTATATCTTTAATAATAACAGGTAATACAATAGTCAATATTGTAGCTACCAGTATAATGGGAGTGTTATTCTATTATTTTTTTCCTCATAGTTCTGTTTTGATATCTATATTTGTTGTAACTTCGATAGTGTTGTTTTTTGGCGAAGTTATTCCAAAGTTGTTGGCTTTAAGATTTGCAGTTAGTTGTTCTTTTTTTTCAGTATACTTCTTAATTATAGCATCAAAGATTATCTTTCCACTAGAGAGGGCTTTCAATATTATATCAAAGAGAGTTTCATCGTTATTCTTTTCCGGGGATATAGAGATTATTGGAGACAGGCCTGCATTGTCTGAGATATATGCGATCGTAAAATCAGGCGAAGAGAGAGGATTACTAGAGCGTGAAGAGAGGGTTTTAGCTGAAAGAGTTCTTGATTTAGGTAAGAGATGGGTAAAAGAGATAATGACACCTAGAATTGATATGAAGGCTTTAGAGGATAAAAGTTCATTAGAAGATTTAAAGACACTGATAAAGAGGACAAAGCATACAAGATATTTAGTCTATAAGAATAGTTTAGACTCTATTGTCGGCCTTATATATTCAAGAGATCTGCTTTTCTTAAAATTCGATACCTGGGTAGAGCTTATTCGCCCAATATTGACAGTTCCCGATTCTATGGATATAGATGAACTTTTAATTCAATTAAAAGAGAGGAATGAAGAGATTGCCTTAATTGTTGATGAATATGGAGGTACAGCAGGAATAGTTACTTTGGAGGATATCTTAGAAGAGCTGGTTGGAGAGATTGAGAATGAGTATAAGAGGGCTAAGAATAGGATAGAGAAGATTGATGCAAACACCTATACCGTTATGGCAAACATATCTCTCTCTGATCTTAGTGATGAGTTGGGGGTTGATCTTAAGAGGTCTGGAATATCTTCTTTAGGGGGGTTATTGCTGAATCTCTTCCAGAAAGTCCCGTCTAGTGGACAGTCTATTGATTATAAAGATCTAAAATTTTTTATTGACGAGGTAAGCAGAAATAGAATTAAAAAAGTAACTATTAAAAAAGATAAATGAATGTCTTAACTATAATTTTAGTAATAACATTTTTTCTTTTAGTTGCTGGTTTCTCTTCTGGCTATGAGACTGGGCTTATATCTATACCAGTTTCTGTGGTTGAGGAGAAGCGAAGCTTGAAAAGGAAGTCAGATCTCTGGTTGATAGATAAGATGCAAGATCTTGAGAAACTTGTTTCTATAACTCTCGTTGTGACAAATTTTGCTTTAAGTGCAAGTACAATAATTTTTCTCTCTGCAATTGTAAAATTATTCTCTGAATCAAAGGCTGAGATAATCACAATAGCTTTAATCACACCATTAAGCATTGTTTTCTCAGAGATAGTACCAAAAAGTATCTTCAGAACAAAGCCATCTCTTATATTTAAAACAGTAAAAATATTTCAGTTAGCATATTATTCTAGCAATTTTTTCTCTTACCTGTTCTATTTTTTCCCTTCAAAGTTAATTGATAGATTTAGTAAAATACCTGCTAGAGCACGTGCTCTCGATTCTAGGGAGCAGATTAAGGCTGCTATAGTTCAAAGTGAAGAGAAAGGGGTACTTCAAGAACATGAAAAGACAATATTACATAGAATTTTCCATTTAGGTGAAAAACATGTTAAAGAGATAATGATACCAAGCAAAAAGGTTGTTTCGGTTTCAAGTAATTTAGATATAAGTACTATCGTAGGTGAATTTAAAAAGTATGAATTTTCGCGTTTACCGGTTTATGATGAGAGTAAAGAGGAATATGTGGGAATAATAAACTACATGGATCTTTTAATTCAGAATATAGATAGTAGTATGGATTTAGATAAATTTGTTCACGATATCTTCTATGTTGATGATAATACTTATCTAGACGATCTATTGGTTCAGATGCTCAGAAGAAATATCCATATGGTTGGTATACGTAATTCATTGGACGAAGCTGTAGGCATTGTAACTTTAGAAGATGTTATGGAGGAAATAGTAGGTGAATACTAATGTTCTTTAATAAAGTTGCTTTAAAATTAAAATTTTGATATATTAACTAAACTATGAAGATGACAGGTGCAAGAATAGTAATAGAAGCTTTAAAAAACGAAGGGGTTAAAGACGTTTTTGGTTATCCCGGAGGTTCCGTACTGCCTCTTTTTGATGTTCTCTATGATGCTTCCATAAACTTTGTCTTAACACGGCATGAGCAAGGCGCTGTTCATGCTGCAGATGGATATGCTAGGAGCACAGGTCGCGTTGGGGTTTGTATTGCTACTTCAGGTCCTGGAGCTACAAATCTTATTACTGGAATTGCAACTGCATATATGGATTCTATTCCGATAGTCTGCATAACAGGACAGGTTAAGACTCATCTAATAGGAAATGATGCTTTTCAAGAGGCGGATACAACTGGTATAACACGACCGATAACCAAATATAATTATTTAGTAAAAGATATAAAAGATTTGGGTAGAATAATAAGAGAGGCTTTTTATTGCGCTTCTACTGGTCGACCTGGGCCTGTAGTTATAGATCTACCAGTTGATATCACTTTAAAGCAGTATGATTATAGATATCAAGAGAAGGTTTCGATAAGAGGTTATAAGCCGGTCTTAAAAGGCCATCCTTTGCAGATTAAAAAAGCAGCACAAATGATTGAAAAATCAAAACGTCCTGTTTTATATACTGGTGGTGGAATTATAATCTCTCAGGCAGAAAAAGAACTTAAAAAAATGTCTGACAAGTGTCATATCCCTGTAACTACTACACTTATGGGCTTAGGCGGTTTTCCAGAAGATGCAGAATTATCTTTAGGTATGCCAGGCATGCATGGGACTGTCTATGCAAATCTTGCAATACAAAATTCAGATCTTATAATTGCAATTGGAGCTAGATTTGATGATAGAGTTACTGGCAAGATCGAAGCTTTTGCTCCAAAAGCAAAAATCATACATATAGATATAGACCCTTCAGCTATAAGCAAGAATGTGGATGTTGATATCCCTATTGTTGGAGACGCAAAGAATATATTAGTTGAACTCAACAAGGTGGTTAAAAAGCCTTCTGTATCTGAGTGGATTAAGCAGATAAAAAGCTGGAAAAAAGATTTTCCTCTAAGATATAAAGATACAAAGACAGGGCTTAAGCCTCAATATGTAATAGAGCAGATCTGTAAGTTGACAAAAGGAGAGGCTATAATAACAACAGAGGTTGGTCAAAATCAGATGTGGGCAGCCCATTGGTATCAGTACACCAAACCCAGGACCTATATATCATCTGGCGGTTTGGGTACTATGGGCTATGGTTTTCCTGCTGCAATAGGTGCTAAGATAGGAAATCCAGATAAGGTTGTAGTTGATATAGCCGGAGACGGTAGTATTCAGATGAATATACAAGAGCTTGCAACAGCTGTAAGCTATAAGGTGCCTGTTATAATTGCAATTCTAAATAACGGTTATCTTGGAATGGTTCGTCAATGGCAAGAGCTTTTTTATAAGAAGAGGTATTCCTATACCCATCTTGAGAATCCTGACTTTGTGAAGATAGCCGATGCTTATGGAGCTATCGGCATAAGAGTTAAAAAAAGATCTGAGGTTGATGCTGCAATAAAGAAGGCTTTAAAGAGTAAAAATAAGCCTGTAGTTATAGATTTTATTGTAGATGAGTTTGAAAATGTCTTTCCTATGGTTCCTGCAGGTGAAGCTATAGATAGAATGATAGGTGGGATGGCTTGATTGGGACAATAGTCAGGTAGTAAGCAAGGAGTTAATGCTATGGAAAATTATGTATTATCAGTTTTGGTTGAAAATAAAGCCGGTGTTCTCGCGCGTGTAGCAGGTCTTTTTAGTGCTAGAGGTTTTAATATTCGTTCTTTAGCTGTAGCTGAGACTGAATCTCCTTCAGTCTCACGTATGTCAATGGTTGTAAATGCTGACGAGAAAACATTTGAACAGGTAAAGAAGCAGCTTAACAAGTTGATAGACGTTGTAGCTGTTCAAGATTTTACAAAAAAAGAGTTTTTTGATAGAGAGCTATTACTTATAAAGTTGAAATTCACGTCTCAGAGTCGTTCTCATGTAGTAGAGGTTGTTGAGTTGCTAGAAGGTAAGATACTTCATGTTGGTACCAAGGCAATATGCATTGAAGTTGTTGGGGATAAAGATAAAGTTGCTACATCCTTGCAGCTTTTAAAACCATACGGTATACAAGAAGTTATGAGAACAGGTGTTGTTGCTATAGGAAAAGACTAAGGAGGTTTAAATATGGCTAAGGTATATTATGATAAGGATGCAAATCTGGCTTTGATTAGAAAAAAGAAGGTTGCTGTTGTAGGATACGGTGCTCAAGGTAGAGCTCAAGCTTTAAACTTACGTGATAGCGGGGTTAAGGTTGTAGTAGCAGAATTAAAGAAGTCTCCAAATTACAAGATTGCAGTTAAGGACGGGTTTAAACCAGTTACTGCAGTTGAGGCAGTAAAGAAGGCTGATATTGTCCACATGCTTGCTCAGGATCATATCCAAGCTGCTATATATAAAAATATTAAACCATACCTAGAAAAAGGTAATGCTTTGAGTTTTTCACATGGTTTTAATATTCATTTTAAGCAGATTGTACCACCTAATTTTGTCGATGTATTTATGGTTGCTCCTAAAGGTCCAGGGACGCTTGTTCGTGATATGTATGAAGAGAAGAAAGGTGTGCCTAACTTAATAGCGGTATATCAAGATGCAACAGGTAAAGCAAAGAAGATTGCTCTGGCATTTTCAAAAGCTATAGGTGGTACACGTGCAGGTGTTATTGAAACCACATTTAAAGAAGAGACAGAGACCGATCTTTTCGGGGAGCAGGCTGTTTTATGTGGGGGAGTAACAGAGTTGGTTAAAGCTGGATTCGATACTTTAACATCTGCAGGTTATCAGCCAGAGATTGCCTACTTCGAATGCTTGCATGAGTTGAAACTTATTGTAGATCTCATTTATAAGCATGGTATTCAAAAGATGAGATATGTCATATCAGATACTGCTGAATATGGTGACTATACCCGAGGGAAACGCGTTATAGATGCAAAAGTTCGTCGTGAGATGAAAAAGATTTTAAAAGAAATCCAATCAGGCGCTTTTGCAGAAGAGTGGATAAAAGAGAATAAGCTAGGACGTAAAAAGTTTATTGCAGCTAGAAAAAAAGCTGAAAAAGAGAAGATAGAGAAGGTGGGTTTTAAGCTTCGCGAAATGATGCCTTGGATAAAATAATTTAAAAACATCTATTAGTATAGTAATGCAAAGAATACAGCATCTTAAAATGCTGTATTCTTTTTTTTTAAATTGTACAAAAAATATAAGAGTAGTTATTTAACTGAAGTCTGTCTCTTTTGATTCGATTTCAAGCTCTGTAGATTTTTTCTTGAAAATATTAACCTGGATAGCTTTATATACAATTATTATGTAAAGTATAGGATATAAAATCCAGAAGAAAGGTAAGCTAACATTTAGTAGTATTGTAATTAAAGATAGGGTTGTAGGCGGGATTATAGCGTATATACCGATATTTAAGAGCTCTTTGTAGTTAAGGCGTGCTTTTAATCGTCTATTTAAAACAATAGATAGGATGCTAAAAGATAGAATTTGAGTTAACTTAGAAGGGAAGAAAAGGATTAGAAATAAGACCAAAAATAAAGGAAAAGCTACTTTTGTAAAACGTTTTACTCCTTTATCAATAGAATCAGGAGTTATATCAAAATTAAAATCTCCAGAAACTATATTTAATCCGTCATCAATTGGAGTAATTAGAAGTTCTTTTAACTTATTTAGTTCATAGACTTTTACATCTGATTCATATTCTTCTTTCTTTGATTTTATAATAATATTTTCTTTTGTTAAGCCTACTATATTGTCTGATTCGTTAAGTATACTATAAGGATCGGTCTCTTTAGAGTCTATTATTAGTGATAAATTTTTCCAGTTTTTCTGATACTTCTCTTCCGGCATTATTGTTACTCCATCTTTAATCTCTATTTTAGGGATATCAGTAACATTTTTTTTAAGCAGCTGCTTTGTTTTATAGGATAGATTTGGAAGTGCTCTATTTATAAATAATGTTGTTTTAAAAGAAAATAAAATGCTTACAAAGAACATAAACAGAAATAAAGATGCTATACTTTTGGCTAGCTTAATATTTTTTAATTCTATGTAATTTTGCAACCTAAAACTTTTTAATAGTTCGTGCATCTTAAAATTCTCCTTTATTTTTATTATACATTAAATGGTTCTCAATGTAAGAGTTAAAATTATAGTATTACTACTTAGAGTATTTAGAGTTTTATGATTCTAAGTAGTATAACATTTATTCATATATCTTCCTTATTCAAATTTTTCTTGATATAATATCTTTGAATAAAGATTTGTATTATTTAACTCTAGGAGGTAGATAAGTGGCTGTCTCTATTAAGTTTTGCGGTGGCACTCAGACTGTTACAGGGTCAATGCATCTTATATCAACACCTAAGTCTAAGATACTTCTTGATTGCGGTCTTTTCCATGGTAAGAGAGATGAATACTACAAAGTTAACTCAACATTTCCTTTTAATCTTAATAATATTGATGCTGCTGTTTTATCGCATGCTCATATTGATCACTGTGGTAATATCCCAAATCTTATAAAGCAAGGCTATAGAAACTCTATTTACTGTACTCCTGCCACAAAAGATCTCTGTCGATTTATGCTCTTAGATTCTGGCTATGTTCAAGGTGAAGATATTAAATATGTTAATAAGATAAATAAAAGACGGGGTTTACCTCCTAGAGAGCCGCTATATGACCAGAAAGAAGCGAGAAAGGCGTTGAAATATTTAAGATCCGTTGGTTATCATAAAAGATTCTCTTTAACTAAAGAGGTTAGTCTTATCTTTTATGAAGCTGGTCATATCCTTGGTTCAGCCATACCTTTAATCGAAATAGAGACAAAGAAGGCTCCTATTAGGATAGCTTATGCAGTTGATCTTGGTAGAGTAGATATGCCTTTGCTTAAAAACCCTGAAATTCCTAACAATATAGACTATCTAATGATAGAGGGCACTTATGGGAATAGAGAACATAGCAATATAAAAGACGCAGAGATTGAATTAGCTGATGCTATCAATAGGACTATTAAAAGAGGTGGTAAGGTTATAATACCATCTTTTGCTTTAGAGAGAACACAGCTTATAGTGTTTTTTATCAGTCAGCTAATGAGGAAGAAGAGAGTAAAGAAAATCCCTATTTATGTTGATGGACCTTTGGCGGTTAATGTTACGGATGTATTTAGAGAGAATGCAGATTATTTTGATGCAGAGACAGCTAAAGAGTTTTTAGATAGCGGTGATCCTTTTGGTTACGATAATGTTACCTATGTCAAAGATGTCAATAAATCAAAGCAACTCCATAATATAACAGAGCCTATAATATTGATATCAGCATCAGGAATGTGCGAAAACGGAAGGATTTTGCACCACCTTAAGAATAATATTGAGAATCCTAAGAATATCATAATAGTGATAGGTTTTATGGCAAACGATACTCTGGGAAAAAGAATAGTTGAAAAATTTAAAACAGTGCGTATATTTGGAAGGATTTATGAGCTTAATGCAGAGGTTATTACAATAAATGCTTTCAGTTCTCATGCAGATAAGAATGGTTTAATGAGTTATATTAAGGGTGCAAGCAAAGATCTAAAAAAAGTTTTTCTTGTTCATGGTGAGGTAACACAGCTTGATAAGTTGCGATCAAATATAAGAAAAAAATTTAATATAAATCCGCAAATTCCTGCTAAAGGGGAGATTGCTTACCTTAAGAGCTAAGAGGAGGATAGATGGCATTATTTGGAATCTTTAAATCAAATTCTAAGAAGACTAAAAAAAGAGAAACTAAGGCTATCGATAAAAAAGCTGTACCTAAAAAGAGTATTACTAAAAAAAAGAGTAGCCCTAAGAAGAGCGAACCTTCGAAAATTAAAAAGGTTACTAAAAAAACAACTGCTAAGAAGAAAGTTGGCCTAGTTAAATCGACGAAAAATATTAAACCCAAAGAGATTGGTAGAGTAACGCATTATTTTGGTAAGATATCTGTTGGGATTATAAAGCTTAAAGCTCCTCTTGCAGTAGGTGATAAGATTCATATTAAGGGTGCTAATGATGATTTCAAACAGACTGTTAAATCTATGCAAGTTTATCATGAGAATTTAAGCAAGGCTAAACGAGGGGATGAGGTTGGAATAAAGGTCTCTAAAAAAGTCCATGAGAATGATAGGGTTTATATGGTGAATCAATGAAGAGGTGCCCCTATTGTTTTGAAGAAATCCAAGAAGAGGCTATAAAATGTAGATTTTGCGGTGAATTCTTAAATAAAAAAAAGAAAGAAAAAAAGACATTTAAAACCTCCTATTTGGTAATAGCTTTTCTCTGCATCGGTCCTTTTGCTCTACCGTTATTATGGTTAAATCCTAGATTTAGCAAGAGAAGTAAAATTATTACTACAATTATAGTTCTTATTTTAACCTATCTATTGGGCAGGTATTTAGCGCATTCTTTGGTTATAATATTTGATTATTATAAGTTTATTTTTTCTCAGATTTAATGCCGCGAAGAGTTTTCAGCATTTCAGTGTACAGCTGTTTTTAATTTGTCTATTTCTATTGCTTGGTAAATAATATTTAGATACAATATAATTTGCAAAAACAATAAAAGGAGGTTGGAGATGGCTAAGGTGTTCAAGTTTTTATTCATTATATGTATATTCGTTGTTGTCATGGTAGGAGCCATATTTATATTTAGAGATCAGGTTATAAAATTTACGGTTTCAGCTGGAGTTGGAAAGATAACCGGACTAAGGTTGGATATAGAAGATCTAAATGTAGGTATTCCAGAAACCATTGTAGACATAAAAGGAATGCAGTTGTACAGCCCTAAAGGTTATGAAGATAAGCTTATGGTTGATATTCCAGAGATATATATCGACTATGATTTAACTGCGATATTAAAAAACGATATCCATCTTAATGAGGTTAGGATAGACCTACGTGAGATGATTATAGTTAAAAAAAGAGATGGTAAGATGAACTTAGACTCTCTTAAAGTTGTTAGATCAGCAGAAACTGAAGATGTTGCTATCAAAGAAGAGGTGGGGAAAAAGAATAAAAAAACTAATTTTAGAATCGACCATCTCAAATTAAAGATTGGCCGTGTAATATATAAAGATTATTCTTCCGGTTCAGAGCCTTCTATAAAGGAGTACAATCTTAATATTGATGATAGCTATGATAACATAACAGACCCGCAAGCGCTGGCTAGATTAATTCTTGTTAGAGCTCTTATTAATACAAATATTGCCAATTTTAAGATTAAAAATCTCCAAAGTTTAACTGCTGATACACTTAATATAACAATAGGTGAACTTGAAGGTGGAGTAAAACAGAGTGTCGGAGTAGGTGAAGCTATAGGTGGGAGTGCAAAGGATATAACAGGCAAAGCTACGGAAGCAATTAAGAGTATATTCAATCTTAGTCAATAGTATGAATCTATATTTAATGAGGCATGGAGAAGCTAGGTCTAAAGAGGTAGATAGAGACAGGCCTTTAACTGAAGAAGGTAGGTCGGAGGTTGTAAAAATTGCTAGTTTTATCAATATAAAAGCGCATTCTATATGGGTAAGCAATAAGCTCAGAGCTCAGCAAACTGCTGAGATACTCAAAGAGCATAGGTTTTGCGATGATATTGTTGAACGAGAAGACTTAGCTCCTAATGATCCTGTAAATGCCGTCTATTCTGATATTTTAAATCATCACAGTAATCTAATTATTGTAGGCCATATACCTTTCCTCCCTTATCTAGCTTCAAACCTATTGTCTCTATCAGAAGATAGTGTTGGTATTGATTTTAATACAGCGTCCGTATTATCTCTTGAAGGCAAAGGGAAGAGTTGGGTTATCTCTTGGTTTATAAGCGCTGATTTGATAACAGTTTAACTTAATAGACTCTCTAGAGTTGTTGCAATACTAACTACTATTTTGATAACATGTCTCAATGAATAAAACATTAAAAATGAAGTTGTTATTTGTGATTCTAGTAACTAT
>CAYRCW010000020.1:0-11385 GCA_964422895.1 uncultured Planctomycetia bacterium
TTACATGCGGTTTAGTTCGTTCAAACTTTTCTTTAGCCATATTTTACCTCCTGATAAAATTAAAATTCTCCAATTATCTTTTCTGCTATATTTTTTGGCACAACATCATAATGAGAAGGCTGCATAACAAACGTTGCTCTTCCCTGTGTTAGTGAGCGGATAATTGTAGCATATCCAAAGAGTTCTGACAAGGGGGCAAATGCTCTTATTAATTTTATATTCGCTCTATCAATCATACTGTTAATATTTCCACGTCGGGAATTTATATCTCCTATCACCTCACCTAAATATTCATCGGGTGTAAATATTTCTAAATCCATTATAGGCTCAAGCAATACTGATTTAGCACGCTTCAATCCTTCCTGAAGTCCCATACGAGCAGCCATCTTAAAAGCAAGTTCTGAGGAATCAACTTCGTGATAACTACCATCTATTATATCGACTTCTAAATCTATGACAGGAAAACCACCTAAGATGCCTGATTTAGACCCGGAATTTATGCCATCTTTAACAGCAGAGATATAATCTTTAGGTATTGCTCCACCTTTAATCTTATCATTTATAGTTATACCTGATCCTTTTTCGGCAGACCTTAAAGACAACTTAACATGACCATATTGACCATGACCGCCTGTCTGCTGAACAAACTTACCCTCAACAGTAGCTTCGGCTGTTATCGTCTCCTTGTAAGCAACCTGAGGTTTTCCAACATGCGTACTAACATTAAACTCTCTTACCAATCTATCCAATATTATTTCAAGATGCAACTCTCCCATGCCAGATATAATAGTCTGCCCTGTCTCCTCGTCATGATGAATCTTAAACGTCGGGTCTTCCTCTGACAATTTAAACAACCCATTAGAAAGTTTATCCTGATCAATTTTTGTTTTAGGCTCAACAGCTAAAGATATAACAGGATCAGGGAAATGCATGCTCTCTAAAACTATTGGATGATTCTCATCAGCTAAAGTATCGCCTGTTGAAGTATTCTTCAAGCCTACAACTGCAACTATATCTCCTGCCTCAACAAAATCTAAAGGTTCTTTCTTATCTGCATGCATCTGCAAAAGTTTTGTAACTCTTTCTTTTTTACCTTTATTTACATTATATATATATGAACCACTCTTAATACCTCCTGAATAAATACGTACATAGTTGAGTTTACCAACAAACGGATCAGTTGTTATCTTAAAGCATAGCCCAGCAAGAGGAACCCCACTTTTTACTTCTCTCTCTTCCATCTCTTCAGTATTTGGATTTATACCAGATATAGGAGGAACATCAAGGGGTGACGGCATATAATCACAGACAGCTTCCATCAGAGGTTGGACACCTTTATTTTTAAAAGATGATCCGCAAAAAACAGGAACAACTTTATTTAGAATTGTCGCTTTTCTGATAACTTCTTTTACTTTCTTTATCTCAACATCTTTGCCATGAACATATTTATCTAGTAAGTCATCATCAAACTCTGCTAACTTTTCCAACATCTTATCTCTATATTTATTTACCTTAGGCATAAGATCTTCGGGGATCTGCTCATATTCATACTTCTGCCCCATGTCATCGCTATAGACTATAGCCTTCATTTCCACCAAATCTACCATACCTCTATAATCAACTTCACTACCTATAGGGACCTGCAAAAGCAGAGGATTGGTGGCAAGCTTTTTCTTCATATCAGCCACGCAGTGATAAAAATTAGCCCCAGTTCTATCCATCTTATTAATATAAGCAATCCTGGGCACCTTATAGTTCTCAGCCTGCCTCCAAACAGCTTCTGACTGAGCCTCTACTCCATCTACAGCGCAAAATATGACAACAGCTGAATCCAGAATCTTTAAAGACCTCTCAACCTCAGCAGTAAAATCAACATGCCCTGGAGTATCTATTATATTAATCCTCTTACCATTCCAAGGGATAGTAGTACAAGCTGCGGTTATAGTAATACCTCGCTCTCTCTCCTGCTTCATCCAATCCATGACAGCAGTACCCTCATGGACTTCACCTAGCTTGTAAGACTTGCCAGAATAATAAAGCATCCTCTCTGTAGTCGTAGTCTTACCGGCATCAATATGTGCAATGACACCTATATTTCTAATATTATTTATTTCAGCTTTCATCTCGTTTAAAATACCATAATTTTGTATTATTTCTGTTTGCAATGCTCTTTTATTTTATTACCACCTGAAATGAGCAAAAGCTCTATTTGCTTCTGCCATCTTATGAGTATCCTCTCTCTTCTTAGCAGCAGAGCCTTCACCACGATAAGCATCTAAAAGTTCTTGAGCAAGCCTCTCCTTCATTGACTTACCTTTCTTTGATCTTGTAGACTCTCTTATCCAACGTAATGCAAGAGTGAATGACCTTCTTTCTGGAACCTCTATAGGAACCTGAAAAGTAGCACCACCAACACGCCTTGGTCTAACCTCCACCTTTGGCCTAACATTCTCAATAGATTTTTGAACAACCTCAAGAACTTCTGCCTCTGTGCTCTTATTAAGCTTCTTCTTTATAATATCAAAAGCACCATATATTATATTTTCAGAGACAACCTTCTTACCGTCCCGCAGCATCGTATTGATCATCTTTTGAACCAAGATACTGTTATATACAGGATCTTGAGTAATTTTTCTTTTCTCAGATCTTCTTCTTCTCATATCTTCTATTTACCTCCAAATAATATATTTATTTCTTAGGCCTTTTAGTACCATATTTAGACCTAGACTTCATTCTACTGTCAACTCCTCCAGCATCAAGAGTACCCCTTACTATATGATATCTAACACCAGGTAAATCTTTTACCCTTCCACCTCTAACTAATACTATAGAGTGCTCCTGAAGATTATGTCCTTCTCCAGGTATATAAGAGGTTACCTCAATACCTGTAGTAAGACGGACCCTGGCAACTTTTCTCAAAGCTGAGTTAGGCTTTTTAGGTGTCATAGTTCTAACCTGAACACAGACGCCTCGCCTTTGAGGACAACTCTTCAAAGCTGGAGACTTAGTCTTCTTGTGCTTTTTTTTCCTGCCCAATCTTATCAACTGCTGAACTGTAGGCATTCTTATGTCTCCTTGTTCTTAACTAATTCTATTTTTCTATGGCTTTTATAGCCCGTGCCAGCGGGTATTAAATGTCCCACTATAACATTTTCTTTCAACCCTCTCAAACCATCCGACCTACCTGCAGAGGCTGCATCAGTTAATACACGTGTAGTCTCTTGGAAACTTGCAGATGATATCCAGCTCTCTGTAGTCAGAGATGCTTTAGTTATACCCTGTAATATTAATTTACCTTTAGCAGGCTTTCCTTTCTTACCAATAACCTTCTCATTCTCTTCGCGGAATATAAATTTATCAACTTCTTGACCGTAAAGAAAACTTGTATCTCCAGGATCTTCTATCTTTACCTTTCTTATCATCTGTTTTATTATCGCCTCAATATGTTTATCGTTTATCCTAACACCCTGAAGACGATAGACCTCTTGAATCTCATTTATTAGATACTCCTGTAATGCCTTCTCTCCGCATACATTTAAAATATCCTGTAAGACCAACGGGCCATCAGTCAACGCTAAACCAGCCTCTACATAATCGCCTTTGTATACATTTAAATGTTTTCCATGAGGAATATTGTACTCTTTCTCCATACCAGTCTCAGACTTAACTATGACCTGTCTCTGCCCTTTCTTAAATGGTCCGAATTCAACTATTCCATCTATTTCAGAAACAATAGCAGGGTTCTTAGGTTTTCTAGCTTCAAAAAGTTCGGCAACACGAGGTAAACCACCTGTTATATCACGAGTTTTAACCAATTTTCTTGCTGTCTTAGCCAGAGTATCACCGGAAGATACTTTAACCCCGTCCTTGACAAGAATAATAGCTCCAGAAGGTAAAGGATAAAAACCAAGAACCTCTGTCTCATCTTCATTTAAGACAAGCACTTGGGGGTGGTAATCTCCTTTGTACTCGACAACAACAAGCCTAGTATGACCACTCACCTCATCATATTCTTCTTTTACGGTATGCTCTAACTCGATATCTTCATACTTAACAACGCCTGATATTTCAGTCAATATAGGAGATGTATATGGATCCCACTCTGCAAAGACCTCTCCTTTTTTTATCTCTGTCTCGTCTTTAAACTTAATTATAGAACCTTGAGGAAGAGCAAAACGCTCTAATTCTCTGCCAGTCTCGTCATTGACGCTTATCTGACCGTTCCTATTTAAAACAATGCAGAAATCATCTTTTTCTGCAAACTTTAAACTATGATACTTAACAAAACCAGAATAGCGAGACTGAACCTGAGACTGTTCAATTATTCTTGTAGCAGTACCTCCAATATGGAAAGTTCTCATAGTAAGCTGAGTACCGGGTTCACCGATAGACTGTGCTGCAACAACACCTACAGCTTCACCTAGCTCAGCTAACCTACCTGTAGAAAGGTTCAATCCGTAGCATAATCTACAGATTCCACTCTTTGTTTCGCAAGTCAAAACACTTCTTATCTTTATCTTTTCTATACCTAACTCTTCTATCTTTAAAGCTTTAGCTACATCAATAATATCGCCTGCCTTAACCACTATACTATCGGTAACAATGTCTACTATGTTATCGCAAGCAGTCCTACCAATTATTCTCTCTCTCAGAGACACCACAACTTCATCGCCTTCAATTATAGCAGCAATAAAGATCCCGTTAACAGTACCGCAATCTTCCTCTGAAACTAGAACGTCTTGAGCAACATCTACAAGTCTTCTTGTTAAGTATCCAGCATCGGCTGTCTTAAGAGCCGTATCAGCTAAACCTTTTCTAGCACCATGAGTAGATATAAAATACTCCAAGACAGAAAGGCCTTCTCTAAAATTAGCTATGATAGGATGCTCTATAATCTCACCTGATGGCTTAGCCATCAAACCTCTCATACCACATAGCTGTCTTATCTGCTGCCTAGAACCTCTTGCACCAGAGTCAGCCATCATAAATGGAGGGTTAAACTCTGTCATCTCTTTAAATGTTTCGTCTTCAATGCTATCTGTTGCCTGGGTCCAAATATCTATAACTTTATTATTGCGCTCACCGTCTGTTATGAAACCTTTTTTATAATCACTCTCAACTCTAACAACCTTAGTTCTCGCCTGCCCTATAATACCCTCTTTTAAATCTGGTATCTTAAGATCCGATACAGCCATCGATATACCAGCAATAGTAGCGTACTCAAAACCCATTCTCTTCATGCGATCTAAGAGTTTTACAGTCTCATGATGCCCGCAAGCTTTATGAACATCCTTGACTATATCAGATATCTTACCTTTATTTAGAAGAGCATTAACATAAGGCATCTCAGGAGGTAAAATATTATTAAAAAGCACCCTTCCAACAGCTGTCTCTATTAAATCACCTTCCACTCTTAGTTTAATCTTAGCATGCAGAGATAGCTCATAATCGTTATAAGCATATATAACTTCATTCATGCTGGCAAATATTCCACCTTCGCCTAACTCACCATCTTTGGATTTAGTCATATAATAGAGTCCTAAAACAATATCCTGAGTTGGGGATATTAATGGACCTCCATGTGAAGGTGAGAATAAATTGTTAGATGCAAGCATAAGAAGACGTGCCTCCATCTGTGCCTCTATCGACAACGGCACATGAACAGCCATCTGGTCTCCATCAAAATCAGCATTGAAAGGAGTACAGACTAGTGGATGAACCTGAATAGCTTTACCTTCTATAAGTTTAGGCTGGAATGCCTGAATACCAAGACGATGCAACGTAGGAGCCCTATTTAAAAGAACAGGGTGGTCTCTTATAACATCCTCTAAAATCTCCCAAACCTCTTCAGTAGCTTTCTCAATAAGTTTTCTAGCACTCTTAATAGTATGTACATGGCCTCGCTCTCTCAATTTTCTCAATATAAATGGCTCAAAAAGCTCTAATGCCATAATCTTTGGAAGACCGCATTCGTATATCTTAAGTTCAGGCCCAACAACGATAACACTTCTTCCTGAATAATCAACTCTCTTACCTAATAGGTTTTGACGAAAACGCCCTTGCTTACCTTTCAACATATCAGACAGAGATTTTAATGGTCTATTACCATGGCCCATAACAGCCCTACCATGTCTACCATTTTCAAATAAAGCATCTACTGACTCTTGGAGCATCCTTTTCTCATTTCTAACTATGATTTCAGGTGCTTTTAGCTCCATCAGTTTTTTCAACCTATTATTTCTATTAATAACTCTACGATAGAGATCATTTAAATCACTAGTAGCAAACCTTCCACCTTCAAGAGGAACAAGCGGTCTTAAGTCAGGAGGAATAACAGGTAATACATCTAGTATCATCCATTCTGGATCATTGCCCGACCGTTTCAGATCTTCAACAACTTTTAACCTCTTAATATGTTTTTTTGGTATCTTCTCAGCCGGTATCCCTGCTAATTTCTTCTTTATCTCTTTAGATATTTTTGTTAAATCTAATTCCTGAATCAGCTCCTTTACAGCCTCAGCTCCCATGCCAGCTTTAAACTTATTACCATACTTAGCACGTAACTCTTGAAGCTTAGCTTCAGTTAAAAGCTCTTTCTTCTTAAGCGGTGTCTCGCCAGGATCAACAACGACATACTCCTCATAATAGATTACTCTCTCAAGCTCTCTGATTGTCATATCCAATAGCGTACCTATACGAGAAGGTAACACTTTCCAGAACCAGACATGAACAACAGAAGTTGCAAGGTCAATATGGCCCAATCTTTCACGTCTTACTCTAGAATGAGTGACCTCAACTCCGCATCTATCGCAGATAACACCTTTATATTTAACTCTCTTATATTTTCCACAATAACATTCAAAATCACGGCTAGGCCCAAATATTCTTTCACAAAACAGACCGCTCTTCTCAGGTTTAAAAGTTCTGTAATTTATGGTCTCAGGCTTCTTTACTTCTCCATGAGACCAGCTCCTTATGACTTCAGGCGAAGCCATTCTTATGCTTATATGATCGAACTGGTCAGGCTGTTTATACATTTTTTGCCCTCCCCTTTTTCTTTGCTTTTGTTGTTTTAGCCTCTTTTAAATCTTCACCTTTGGCTATTCTAACATCTAGAGCCAACCCCTGAAGTTCTCTTAAAAGAACATTGAGAGACTCTGGTGTTCCATGCTGAAAAGAACTTTCACCCTTAACTATAGATTCGTATATCCTAGTCCTACCTTGAACATCATCACTCTTAACAGTGAGCATCTCTTGAAGAATATAAGCCGCACCGTACGCCTCTAAAGCCCATACTTCCATCTCTCCAAACCTTTGGCCGCCAAACTGGGCTTTTCCACCTAAAGGCTGCTGTGTAACAAGAGAGTAAGGACCTATAGATCTAGCGTGAATCTTATCATCAACCATATGGGATAATTTCATCATATATATATATCCTACTGTAACTTTCTGATCAAAAGGTTCACCGCTCATACCATCGTACAAAGTTACTTTTCCATCTTCCGGTAAATCAGCCTCTTTAAGAAATTTTCTAATCTCTTCTTCTGAGATACCAGCAAATACAGGCGTTGCTATTTTAAAACCTAACTTCTTTGCAGCCCAACCAAGATGCGTCTCTAAAAGCTGACCTATATTCATACGAGATGGTACCCCTAAAGGATTTAACACTATATCTACAGGCGTACCGTCGGGAAGATAAGGCATATCTTCTTCATGTACTATCCTAGAGATAACACCCTTATTACCATGTCTTCCAGCCATCTTATCTCCTGCTACAATCTTTCTCTTGCTCGCTACATGAATAATTATCTTTTTTAATACTCCAGGTGGAAGCTCATCACCCTTTTTAACTCTATGTATAGCTGCATCCATCTCATATATCATCTCTTCAATCTGATCATCATAGAGTTTAAGCACTCTAAAAATCTCCTCTTCTTTAGAATCGTTGTCTAAAAGCTTGATTACATCAAGATCACACTGATTAAGCTTATTTATATGCTTATCTTTTATCAAAACTCCATCACTTATTAAAATCTTCTCTGTATCTATATCGCTTAAAGGAGCGCTAAGCTTCTCACCTAATAGAAGTTCTGACAACCTACTTAGCTTCTCTTTTTTAAGCTGATTAATCTTCGATTGATACTCTTTCTTTAAAGCCTTTATCTCTTTAAGCTCCCTACTCTTCTCTTCCTTGCTTAGAGTAGCACCCTCTTTACGAGTAAATACTTCAACATTTATGACAACACCAAATACACCCGGCGGAACTTTTAAAGAAGTATCCCTGACATCACCAGCTTTCTCACCAAAGATAGCACGTAATAGTTTCTCTTCAGGAGTAAGCTCTGATTCAGTCTTAGGAGATATCTTACCAATAAGTATATCTGATGGCCTAACCTCTGCCCCAATTCTAACTATACCATTGTCATCTAAATTTCTTAATATCTCTTCACTAATATTTGGTATATCTCGAGTAATCTCTTCAGGTCCTAACTTTGTCTCTCTTGCTTCAACTTCGAACTCTTCTATATGGATAGAAGTAAAGACATCGTCTTTAACTAATCTTTCGCTTAATATAATAGCATCCTCAAAGTTGTATCCACGCCAAGGCATAAAAGCAACAAGTATATTCCTTCCTAAAGCTAGCTCCCCACCATCTGTTGCAGCGCCATCAGCCAAAACATCGCCAGCTTTTACCTTATCACCAATTTTAACAAGTGGCCTCTGGTTAACGCAGGTATCTGCATTAGTACGACCAAATTTAGTTAAATCATACTCTATAGTTCCCACTGATATACTCTTAGCATCGACAAAACGGACAACGCCATCTTTCTCAGCCAGCACAATTGTTCCTGAATCTTCGACAACCTTCTTCTCAAAACCTGTACCGACAAGAGGTGAATCTGTAGTCATAAGCGGAACAGCTTGCCTCATCATATTCGCACCCATAAGAGCACGGTTAGCATCATCATGCTCCAAAAACGGTATTAATCCGGTTGAAGAACCAACTATTTGTTGAGGTGAAACATCCATAAATTCAACTTCAGAAGGATTAGCTTTTATAAATCCATCCTTATAACGACAAAAAATCTCTTTATCTAGAAAATGATTGTCTTTACCTAATTTTGCATTCGCTTGAGCAATAACATAATTATCTTCTTCGTCAGCAGTTAGATACTTTACTTCGTTTGAAACCTTCTTGTTCTTTACTTTTCTATAGGGAGTCTCTATAAAACCAAACTCATTTATCCTAGCATACAGAGCAAGCGAAGTAATAAGACCGATATTGGGACCTTCTGGAGTCTCTATAGGACATACTCTTCCGTAATGAGAGTAATGGACATCGCGAACCTCAAAACCGGCACGCTCTCTATCTAATCCTCCAGGACCTAAAGCACTCAAACGTCTTCTATGAGTTAATTCAGCCTGAGGATTTGTCTGATCCATAAACTGAGATAGACTACCACGGCCAAAGAAATCTCTTATCAATGCAGATATAAGTTTAGAATTAACGAGATGATGAGGCATTAGAGATTCCATATCATATACCGCCATTCTCTCGCGTGATACTCTCTCAATTCTTAATAGTCCTATCCTAAACTGCTCTTGTAACAACTCGCCAACAGTTCTTATCCTTCTATTGCCAAGATGATCTATATCGTCAGCTTCACCATCTCCTTTGCGCAGCTTGAACATATAGTCCACAACCTTAACAGCAGTCTCTTTATCTAATGTTCGTTTATCAAGAGATATCTTCATCCCAAGCTTTCTATTTATTATAAATCTACCCACACGTTGTAAATCGTAACGCTTAGGATTTAAAAAGAGTCTTTGGAAGTAACCTTCGGCATTCTCAATAGTAGCAGGATTACCTGGCTGCATCTTACGGAAAATCTCTACTAAAGCTTCTTCTTTAGATGTAGTGATATCTTTCTTGAGCGTATTAACTATCTCGGCAATATCTTCTTTAACCAGCTTAATCTTCTTAAGGCCTACATGTTCTAACCTAGAGAGATTAGTTTTTGCTATGACCTCATACTTTTCAAATAGCACCTGTTTGCTTTCAGGATCAACAATATCCTCTGCAATAGTTCTGCCTCCAAGACTACTAAGATCAGACTTCTTATTTATCTTCAATGTATCCGTACCACCAAAAACTTTCAAGATACTCTCATCGCTTGAATAACCAAAAGCTCTTAACAATACTGAAACAGGAAACTTTCTTCGTCTATCTATATAAACATTTAAAACTTTAGACTGATCAAACTCAAATTCCAACCAACTGCCATAATAAGGTACTATCCTAGCTCTATAAGAGACCTTGCCATAAAGCTGTGAACTCTCTTCAAAACTAACCCCCGGAGAACGGTGCATCTGGGTTACAACAACCCTTTCGTCACCATTCATAACAAAAGTACCCTGAGGAGTCATATAGGGAAGATCGCAGAGAAATACCTCTTGCTCTCTAACTTCAGTCGATGTTCTAAGACGCAGTTTTACACGCAGAGGAACAGCATAAGTAAAATCTTTCCTCTTACATTCATCAAGAGCATACTTCTGCTTGCCAACTGTATAATAGATATACTCTAAGGTAGCAGTGCCATCTACACTCTCAATGGGAAATGTCTCTTTTAATACCGCCTCTAACCCCCAATGCTTTCTCTTTGTCTTAGCTACGTCTTCTTGCAAAAAAGCACGAAAAGATTTAAGCTGTAAATCTAAGAGATTGGGAACCTCTATCGGCGATTTTATTTTAACAATACTGCGCCTTTTAGCCATTTACATCACTCCTTGTATTAGTTTATTTAAACCTAAGAGAGTTATAATGCTATTTTAATTCTACCTTTGCTCCAACTGCTTCTAACTTTCCTTTTATCTCTTCAGCCTCTTCTTTCTTAATTCCAGTTACAACAGGCTTTGGAGCAGCTTCTACAAGGTCTTTTGCTTCTTTAAGTCCAAGACTGGATACAGCTCTAACTTCTTTAATAACCTGAATCTTATTGGAGCCTATCTCTGTCAAGACAACATCAAAAGTAGACTTCTCTTCTACTTCTGCACTATCACCACCAGCAGCAACCATAGGACCCGCCATAACAGGCATTGCAGCTGAAACACCAAACTTATCCTCAAGAGCTTTTACAAGATTGGAGAGCTCCATAACAGACAGAGATTCTATAGATTCAACAATCTTTTTCTCTTTCTTGCCTAAATCAGCTACAGGATCTTTCTTCTCTACCTTCTCTTCTTTCTTATCTTTCTTTTCTTCTTTAGGCTCTTCCTGTTGAACCTGTTCTTCTTTTACTTCAGTCTCTTGTTCTTTTTTTTCTACCTTTTCTACCTTCTCTTCTTTCTTATCTTTCTTTTCTTCTTTAGGCTCTTCCTGTTGAA
>CAYRCW010000020.1:11485-14302 GCA_964422895.1 uncultured Planctomycetia bacterium
CCTGTTCTTCTTTTACTTCAGTCTCTTGTTCTTTTTTTTCTACCATTTCAGATACCTCCTTATCCTTGATATTAAGATTCTTTTTTATCTTTTATTCCTTTAATAACATTTATCAACGACTGAATATTGCCTTTAAGAACATAGACCAGATTATTGATTGGAGACTTCATCAGATGAACAACCTGACCATATAGAACATCTTTAGAAGGAATAGCAGCAAGCTCTTTTACTTCTTCAGAGCTTAATAGCCTCTCTTCTAAATATCCTATCCTGACAGAGAAGCTCTTATTGTCTTTCTTTAAATTCTGGATAACCTTTGTAATCTCCAAAGGTTCCTCTTTACCATATATAATAGCCACCTCTCCATCTACATGCTCTGAAAGTATATTCATATTAAGATCTTCGAGTGCACGCCTAAATAGAGAATTATTTACAACTACCATGCCTGCAGAATGTTTTCTAAGCTGAGATCTGACATCTTTCATTCCATCGGCAGATATACCTTTAAAATTAGTAAAGAACACATACTCTGCATCCTCTATTTTGCTCTTATAATCATCCATCATAAGCTGTCTTGTATACTGACCTATCTTCATTTCTGAACCTCCGAAAGAGCTATAGTTAATCCAGGACTCATCGTAGTAGATAGAACAACTCTTTTTAAAAAATGACCCTTACTCGAAGCTGGCTTTGCACTTAAAAGTGATTCTAAAAAAGCATCTGTATTCTGAATTAGATCATCTTGAGGAAAAGAAATTTTACCAAGACCAACATTGACAGTACCTGTCTTATCCATTCTATAATCTAATTTACCAGCCTTAGATTCCTTTATAATTCTACTTAATTGATCAGTAACAGTACCATTTTTAGGAGAAGGCATTAGACCGCGAGGGCCAAGCATCTTTCCTATTTTACCAACTTCCCGCATCATATCGGGAGCAGCTATGGCAACATCAAACTCCATCCAACCGGATTTTATTTTCTCAACAAGATCTTCGCCACCTACATAGTCTGCACCAGCATCCTTTGCTTCTCTCTCCTTCTCACCCTTGCAAAACACTAAGACTCTCACTTCTTTACCTAAACCATTAGGCAAATTTACTGAACCTCTTACCATCTGATCACTCTTTTTAGGATCAACATTTAACTTACAAGAAACTTCAACTGTCTCATCAAACTTAGCTTTAGGTAATCCTATAAGAACCTCAATAGCCTCTTTTACGCTATACTCTTTCTGTAAATCCACTAACTCTGCAATACTTTTCTGTTTTTTTGTAATCTTAGCCATTTTATCCCTCAATTATATCTATGCCCATACTTCTTGCTGTACCTTCTATTATTCTCATAGCAGCTTCTATATCATCTGCATTTAAGTCCACTATTTTCTCTTGGGCAATCTCTCTCACTTTTTTCTTTGTAACAGTTCCGACTTTTTCTTTATTAGGCTCGCCAGATCCTTTAGCTAAACCACAAGCTTGCTTTAATAAGATAGAGGCTGGCGGTTGTTTAACTATAAATGAAAAACTTCTGTCATCATAGACATCTATTTCAACAGGTAATATTACACCTGGCCTATCTTTTGTTTTATCATTAAACGCCTTACAAAACTCCATAATATTTACCCCATGCTGACCCAAAGCTGGACCTACAGGAGGAGATGGATTTGCTTGACCCGCCGGACAATACAATTTAATTTTTACCATTACAGGTTTCTTAGCCATTTTTATATCCTTTCCACTTGCCAGAATTCCAGTTCTACAGGAGTCTGCCTTCCAAATATTGTAAGCAGAGCTTTAACTTTACCTTTATCTAAACTTACTTCTTCAATCTTACCGTTAAAATTAGTAAAAGGACCTTCAACAACTCTTACTGATTCCCCTACATCAAAAACAACTTTAGGTCTAGGTTGCTCAATACGTTCTTCAGACTGTTGACGTATTTTTAGAACATCCTCTTCACTTAAAGGAACTGCTTTATCTCCAGAGCTTAAAAAGCGTATAACTCCAGGGGTTCTTTTTATTAAAAGCCAGGCATCATCTACCATATCCATTTGAACTAAAAGATAACCTGGGTAAAACTTCCTCTCTGATATTTTCTTCTTTCCACCTTTTACTTCAGTCACTTTCTCAGTTGGAACAAAAACTTCTGGTATCTTATCCCGAAGCCCCTCCTGATCAATAGAGCTCTCCAGTATCTGCTTTACCTTATATTCTTGCCCTGTCTGAGTTTGCACTATATACCATTCCATATTATTTTAATAAGAAGCTCATCAGTTTCGACATTAAAAGATCTATCCCACCCACATACAAAGTCAATATAGCGACAAAGAAGAAAGTAACAACCGTTGCAGCGATAAGTTCGCTTTTTGACGACCAGGAGACTTTTTTCATCTCCACTACTATGCTAGTAAAATAACTCTTTACCTTACCAAACATCTTTTCTCCTTTTGCTCTTTACAAAAATAAGCAGCAACTATCCTAGTTGCCTGCATAGTTTACAGGCCTGGAGGGAGTCGAACCCACAACATCCGGATTTGGAATCCGGCGCTCTAGCCAATTGGAGCTACAGGCCTTTTTAGTTGTTGATCAATAAAACAGATCAAAAACTTTATTATTTAGTCTCTTTATGCAGAGTATGCTTCCTGCACTTCCTACAATATTTTTTTATCGCTAGTCTATCTGGATTATTTCTTTTATTCTTAGCAGTCATATAATTTCTATCTTTACACTCACTGCATGCTAAAGTAACTTTTTCGCTTGCCATCTCTCTATTCTACTATTTCAGAAACAACCCCAGCACCTACTGTTTTACCGCCTT
>CAYRCW010000021.1:0-7708 GCA_964422895.1 uncultured Planctomycetia bacterium
CAAATAAGCAATAACTTTAATCTTTAAATAGTGAAAATACTTCCCCAAAACCCCAAAAACCCGAACTTTTCAATCAAAACATACGCAGGACGAAATAACAAGAAAACGGGGATAAATGGTAAATTTACTCTAGTTTTTAATAGTTATTGTCTTATACGCAATTTACAGCACAGATAATTAACACAAATCCAATTTTTATATTTCTCATGCAGCATTTTGAACAAAAATATCCTGTCTTAATGTACCATATTTCGTAAAGCAAATACGCAAAGTCATTAAAATAGTAAGCACAACGCTTACTATCGTGCTAACAACAATCGCAATCATAATCATGATCTGATACTTAATAGCAACCTCGGGACTTGTACCCCCAAGAATAACGCCTGTCATCATGCCGGGAAGAGCAACGATTCCCATAGTAGCCATTGATGCAAAAGTAGGCTTGAGCGCAAGTTGGACGCTCTCTCTAAGATAGGGCAACACCGCCTCATGATGTGTTGCTCCAAGCGACAGCACATACAAAAACTTCTTCGCATCCTTCTTAATATTCTTGTAAAAAGCGGAGATACCAACTATGTTCCCCCTAAGTGAATTGCCAAGAAGCATCCCTCCAAGAACAATTAAATACCTGGCATCAAATACATTATCAAGCCTGATAACAACAGCATTAAGGTAAAAAACGGTCAAAAAAGTAGCCAGGGCAAAGGATATAAAAGTAGGGATAAGAACCTTACTGAATTTCATTGACGAGCTCCTGATGGCAGAAAAAACAGCAACCAAAATCATAATTATAAACCACGATAAATTAAGAAAAATATTGTTCCAAAGAAAAAGATACTTCAAAAAAATTCCGATAAGAACAAGCTGAACCGACATCCTCACAATGGAATAAAAAAGAGGCTTAATCAATCCAAGCCTGTAAATACGGCTCAAAAAGACAGGCACCGCTAATAATAACAGAAGCAGAAGCAAAGAAAAAATAGTAATATCTACCGTTCCCATTTACCAACCCCCAAATCAAAAACCTTAATCGAAGGATCCTTGCGCCAAACAAAATCATGCGAAATCACAACAACAGTCCAATTACCCCTTTTAACAAAATATCGCATCACCTTCTCCTTCAAGTCGTCATCAAGTGCAGAAGTCACTTCATCCAAAAGATAAACACTCCTCTCAAGCAGAATAGAAATAACAATAGCTACCCTCTGCCTTTCACCACCAGACAAATTCCCAACATTCTTTTCAAGCATACCGTTATCAAGCTCGAAATAATCCAATAATTTCTCAGTTTTCTCATTCTGAAACCCTGAAGAAGCATTTGCCTTCAAATTAGAGACATAATGCAACCAATCAGCAACACTACCAGACCCAATACTCACATCCTGATCAACAAAAGCAACCCTTCTGCGAACATCCCAGACACTCTTTCCATCAACAGAAACACCATCGAAAAAAACTTTTCCTTTCTGAGCCGATATAAAACCCAAAATCAAAGAAAAAAGAGAAGACTTACCCAAACCAGACTTCCCCAAAACAACAACCTTATCTCCACGCCCAATCTCCAAAGACAGACTATTAAGAACCTTTTGACCATTAAAACTTAAAAAAACATCATCAAATTTAATCATAGAACCACCAACCTTATCATTCTCTATATTATTTTCCTTCCAAAACTTCTGAAACTAATTCCTTCAGCTTTTCTTTTGATTTATCAAGAGCATTGATACCTTTTCTTGTAATTTTATAGTATTTCCTGACTTTGCCTTCAACCACATTTTTTCGGCTATCAAGATATTCCTGACTTTCCAAAGAATGAAGAATCGGATACAAAGTACCTGGACTTACGGAATAACTATATCCTTTCAATTCCTTCATAATTTCTGTCCCAAAAATTTCTTCCTTATTCGCATGGTACAATATATATATTCTGATAAATCCCAAAAAACTATTTTTTAATTTTTATTGCTACAGTACCAAAAATTAATCATTATAATCCGTATTTAGAGTAAAAAGAAGTGCCTCTGTATACTGGCATATCAACTATCAATATATCCGTCTTAAAGGGTTCTAGTTGATTTAAGATCTGACCCTTGTAATCTATTAAGCATGTTATACCTGTATTTGTTGAGCGCAACAGTGAGCGCCTATTCTCTATTGCACGAAAGACCGCAATCTGATTATTTAAATACACCTCTCGACTATTCTTAAACCAGCCCTCATCAGACTGATTGACTAAAAAAGAAGCTCCACTTAAAGCAGCTTTTCTTGCAATATTAGGAAAAATATCTTCATAGCATATCAAAACAGAAAAATAGTGCCCCTGGTACTTAAGAAGATTCGAATCTATGCCAGAAGAATAATATCCAATAGGATAGAACTGTGTTAAAAAAGATAGAATTTTCTTACATGGAAGATACTCTCCGAAAGGAACTAGGTGCTTCTTGAAATATCTGCCTTTAACTTCTCCATATTTATTCAACAATAGCGATGAGTTATATAACTCACCATTTTGGTAATAAGGAAGACCTAAGATCAAATCGCAATTAATCTCTTTTGCAATATCTTCTATGTCTCTCATAAATCCCTCATCTCTATTATAGCTATAAGGCAAGATCGTCTCAGGAAATATTATAAGCTCTGCTCCTCTCTCTTTTGCAATTAAGCCCATCAGTCTTATTCTCTCTAAATTATCTTTATATAACTCCAGACTCCATTTTAAATTAGAATCTACATTTGTCTGAACCAAAGCAATATTATTAATACTACCTTCAGGTAAAAGAGCATTTAAACGATATCTGCTGTAACAAAAAGAGCCGGCTATAATTAATAAAATTATTGTAGAGTTAACCACTTTAAGTCTTATATTCTTATCAATAAATAAAAAGAGCAAAGCTGCATTGATCAGAACAACTATAAATGATACGCCGTAGACGCCAAATAGATCTGCAATCTGAATAAAATTTAAGCGACCCCAGAAAGCATAGCCTAAAAACCCCCAAGGAAGACCAGTAAAAATAAAAGAACGTAAGAATTCAAGAGACGCCCATAAACCAGCTATATAAAAGAGACTGATAAATTTTCTATTCTTATTAACTAAAACTACAAAAAATCCTGGATATAAAGCTAAATAAAAAATTGCTACTAAAAAACCGAGGAATGATACATGGATAACCCAATAAGACAAAAAACCAAAAGTTATAATACCCCAGAAATAACCTAACAAGAATTTTCTCTTAAAAGATCTTATGCTTATCCCAACATAGATAAGAGAAATAAGTGAAACTAATAACAACAAATCAAAATAATAGAAACCAACTACTGTCAATAAAGCAGAGAAGAGAACGGCTAGATATGTTTTCATCCATACTTTGGATAACAACATTTTTTATACTTCTTACCGCTACCGCAAGGGCAAGGTTCATTTCTACCCACCTTCTTATTGTCTCTTTGATAGGTTTGGTGTCTATCTACACCTAAGCTCTCATGCGGAGTAACATGGTTTGGATCTTCAGATTTAGCCTTCATCTTTTTTAAAGATTGAAATTGATTGACCTCTTCATGTTTATAATCTTGAGCAGAGTTTTCAATCAAACCACTTGAAGCCATCTTAAATCTGGGGTGGAACTTAAATAGATATTCAACAACATCTAACTTAATTCTTGCAGCCATCTCTTGAAACATAGCATAAGATTCGTTTCTATACTCAACTAATGGATCTCGTTGACCATAGGCTCTTAAACCTATGCCTTCTCTTAAATAATCTAAACCATAGAGATGCTGCTTCCATCTCATATCTATAACGTGTAAGAATATCATCGTCTCTAATCTTCTTATCTCCTCTTCACCTAGCTCTTGCTCTCTGCTTTGATAAATCTCGCGCATCTTAGAGCTCAAGTACTCGAAGCAGTTGGTTACGATTCTATGCCAGCTACTCTTATGCTCTCTCTCACCCTCCATGGATTTATCTTTTAAAATGCTTTCTGCAACTTGAATTCTAAACTTATCCAATAACCACTTAGAGAGACCATCCCAATCATAATTATCAACTAACTCAGCTTCGGATATATAGTTCTCTATCTCATACTCTAAAACTTCATCTATTATTTCATATATATGTTGTTTTAAATTCTTATTGAAAAGCACCCCCTTACGCTCATCATATATTGCCTGGCGCTGCTTATTCATTACATCGTCATAATCTAAGAGGTGCTTTCTTATCTCAAAATTAAAGCTCTCAACTCTCTTCTGTGCTGTACCTATAGCTCTTGTAATCAAGCCATGCTCTATCTTCTCACCATCTTCAATACCTAACCTATCCATAATCATAGCTATTCTCTCAGAACCAAATATACGCATCAACTCATCCTCTAGTGAAAGATAGAACTTTGAAGAACCAGGATCACCTTGACGTCCAGACCGACCTCTAAGCTGATTATCAATTCTTCTGGACTCATGTCGTTCTGTACCTATAACATGAAGACCTCCTAATTCAATTACTCTTTTGTTCTCATCTCTAACTAAAGATTCAGCTTCTTGACTCAATTTTTCAAGATCCTCTTCTGTTATATCATCACTATCTTTATTGTTACGCTTCGATTCAGCTTTTGCTAAAAACTCTGCATTTCCACCTAATAGAATATCTGTTCCGCGACCAGCCATATTTGTAGCAATTGTAACTGCCTTAAGTCTTCCAGCTTGAGCAATAATCTCAGCCTCACTCTCATGATATTTTGCATTTAAAACATTATGTGTCACACCTTTTTTCTTTAATAATTCGCTTATAATCTCAGACTTCTCTATTGAAGTAGTTCCTACAAGTACAGGCCTACCAACCTCATACATCCCGCTAATCTCATCAACAACAGCATTGAACTTCTCCCTCTGACTCTTGTAGATAACATCAGGGTTCTGCAATCTCTCTAAAGGCTTATTTGTAGGTACAACTAAAACATCTAGATTGTATATTTTATTAAACTCCGGAGCCTCTGTAGCAGCCGTCCCTGTCATGCCAGAAAGCTTTTCATACATCCTGAAGTAATTCTGAAAAGATATAGTAGCCAGAGTCTGGTTCTCTTGTTCTATCTTAAGAGCCTCTTTAGCTTCAATAGCCTGATGTAAACCATCAGACCAGCGACGCCCAGGCATAAGGCGACCTGTAAATTCATCTACTATTAGAACTTTACCTTCTTTTATTACATAATGAGTATCTCGCTTAAAAAGGAATCTGGCTCTTAAAGATTGATTTACATAGTGAGCCCATGGCTCAGAATAGGCATCTGGCATCTCCTCCCAAAGGCTACTTATCTTAAGTATCTCTTCACATTTTTTCTCACCTCTTTGAGTCATGCGAGAGTTATTACTCTTCTCTTCAACTATAGCATCGCAACTATCATTGAACTCATCTCGGGGAATCTTCTCTTCGCGTCCATCTTGAGTACGGATTATAGTAAATCCATCTTGAGTATTCCTTGTATCAATTATCATTCTAACTTGAAGCTGTTTAGCCACCTTATCTGCAATATAATACTTATCTACTGAATCTTCAGATGGACCTGAGATAATAAGTGGTGTCCTAGCTTCGTCAATCAGAATAGAATCAACCTCATCAATTATAGCGTAGCTATGAGAATGCTGAACTACATCCTCTTTAGAGATAACCATGTTATCTCTTAAATAATCAAACCCAAATTCATTGTTTGTCCCATAAGTAATATCACAATTATAAGCCTCTCTCTTCTGCTCATGGTTCTGCCCATGTGTAATAACGCCTACAGTTAAGCCTAAAAATTCAAATAATGGGCCCATCCAATCTCTATCACGTTTAGCAAGATAATCATTTACAGTAACAATGTGAACCCCTTTTGAATTTAAAGCATTTAAGTAAGCAGGTAATGTAGCAACTAGAGTCTTACCTTCACCTGTTGCCATTTCAGCAATCTTACCTTGATAAAGTACAGCCCCGCCTATAAGCTGAACATCAAAATGTCTCATCTTCAATACTCTCTTTGCAGCCTCTCTCACAACTGCAAAAGCTTCAGGCATAATAACATCTAAGCTTTCCCCGGACGACACTCTCCCCTTAAACTCGTCAGCCTTAAGTCTTAGCTCTTGATCAGTTAATTTCTGAGTCTCAGCTTCATAAAAGTTTACTTTCTCCACTAAAGGGTTTAGCTTCTTTAGCTCTCTTTCGTTCTGAGTACCTATAATTTTTTTCATTATAAAATTAAGCATATCTATCCCTTACCTTTTCTTTAAAAAAGCTTCTATAAAATCATCTATATTCCCATCTAATACTCCCTGAGCATTGCCAATCTCAACATTGGTTCTATGATCTTTCACCATAGTATAGGGATGTAAAACATAAGAACGTATCTGATAACCCCAGCCTATATCTCCTTTAACCCGCATCTCCTGAAGCTCCTCTCTCTGTTTCTCTTTATTCAAATCATATAACTTAGACCTTAAGACTTTCATAGCTGAAGCTTTATTTTTATGCTGAGAACGTTCATTCTGACATTCAACAACAATACCAGTAGGATTATGTGTTATCCGTATTGCAGAATCTGTAACATTGACATGCTGACCACCGGCACCTGAAGAACGGAACGTATCAATCCTTAAATCCTTATCATCTATCTCAACCTCAACATCCTCAACCTCAGGCAGTATCTCAACTAAAGCAAAGGAGGTGTGCCTACGTTTATTTGCATCGAAAGGTGAAATTCTGACCAATCTATGGACCCCTTTCTCAGCCTTTAAAAAGCCATAAGCATAGTCGCCTTTTATTATAAAAGTAGCATTCTTTATTCCAGCCTCTTCTCCTTCTAGAATATCAAGCGTCTCTATCTTATATCCCTTTTTCTCAACCCATCTAGAGTACATCCTAATTAAAATCTGAGTCCAATCGCAAGACTCTGTTCCTCCAGCTCCAGCATGAACTGATATTATAGCATTACCAGAATCATGAGGCTCACTTAGATAAGCTTTAAATTCTAACCTGTCTATTTGGGATCTTACTTTATTAACCTCTTTAGATAAAGAGTCACCCTCTTCGTCTTCTGATATCTCAACTAGCTCTTCTAGGTCCTTCAACTCTCTCTCTAAAGACTTGAAACCTTCAACGTTATCTTTGAGAATCTTGAGCTCTTTAAGAATATTTTTATTCTTAGCACCATCATCCCAGAATCCAGGTTGGACCATCTCTCCTTCTATCTCTAATATACGTTTATCTTTTTTATCCAGGTCAAAGAAAACCTCGCAGTTCCTGGAATCTCTCTCTTAACTCTTTTACTGTTTGCATTAAGTCTTTACTCATATCTCCTCCTAGTAAGCTTATATTATAATGACACTATTCTATTATAGCATTATAGCGGATTTTACCCTTTTTTCCAAATCTAACAACTTCTTTTTAATCTCTGAGCCAAACATATACCCACCAAGAGCACCATTACTCCTTATAACTCTATGGCAAGGTATCAAAAAAGGATATGGGTTCTGCGATATAGCTCTGGCAACTAATCTCACTTTATTAGAAGCTCCAATCTCTTCTGCAACCCATTTATAACTACGAGTCTGGCTATATGGAATCTCTGCTATCTTTAAATACACCGATCTCTTAAACTCAGATAAATCTTTAAGTAGCCTATTTAATTCCTTTTTGCTTAACGTAATCATATATTCTCCCTGCAAGCATATCACCGATACCTTG
>CAYRCW010000021.1:7808-9108 GCA_964422895.1 uncultured Planctomycetia bacterium
CTTTTTGCTTAACGTAATCATATATTCTCCCTGCAAGCATATCACCGATACCTTGTATCTTTCTTAAGTCTGAAATCGATATATCTCTATAAGAATCCAATCCACTAAGATATTTTAATATAACATTGACCTTGGATCTACCAATTCCAGGCAGATCATCAAAAGAGCTCTTCTTCATGCTCTTGCTTCTTAAAGACCTATGATATCCAATAGCAAACCTGTGGACCTCATCTCTTATCCTAATAAGTAAATTTTTCTCTAGAGAGTTTTTTGATAGAGCAACTGGTTCTCTCTTATACTTGCTGTGGATAACATCTTTACCTTTAGCATAGGCAATAAGAGCTAGATTAATATCTAGATTCTTATCTATTAAATCATTAATCTTATTCAAATGTCCCTTGCCGCCATCAAGCATGATTAGATCAGGAAGCACCTCTCTTTTTTTAATAAGATCTTTGTAGCGCCTCAGCACAACTTCAGACATCATCTCATAGTCGTTTATAAAATTCTGTTTTTTTAATTTAAATTTACGATAAAATTTTCTATCCTTAACTCCATCTCTAAACCTTACAACCCCTCCCACCGCAGATGTTCCAGATATATTAGATATGTCTATAGCATCAATAATACGGGGAAGCTTTGGAAGATTTAGAATATTTTTTATATTTTCTAATACATTAATACCTCCATTAAAACCAAAAATTCCTGAACTACTACCTAAAGCTCTCAATCTATCTCGCACTTTAACAGCTTTCTCATATTCCCTAGATTGCTTGTAAGTATCCATCTCTTTTACTAAATCTGCTACTACTCCTTCTCTATCGCCAAGAAGAGTTCTAATTATAATCAGTATATTTCTGCGATATTCAGATTGACTTATTTTATTTAAACAAGGGCCTGGACATAACCCTATATGAATATAAAGACAACCATTTTTATTTAAATGGTTGCAACTTCTAAAAGGAACTACCTCTCTTAGGGTTTTAAGGGTTAATTTTAAGCTTCCTACATCTGAGTAAGGACCAAGATAGAGTGAGCCATCTTTACGTCTATTACGAGTTATGAAGATACGAGGAAAATTATCCTTAAGAGTTATCTTCAAATAAGGATAAGACTTATCGTCTCTTAAGCTTACATTATAAAAAGGCTTCTCTCTCTTAATGAGATAAGATTCTAAGATCAGAGCTTCAGATTCAGAAGAGGTAACAATATAGTCAATATCACTTATCTTAGAGATCAATCTCTTGGATTTTAAACTTTTATCTTTAGAGCAAAAATGGGTAGATACTCTCTTTGATAT
>CAYRCW010000021.1:9208-14133 GCA_964422895.1 uncultured Planctomycetia bacterium
CTAAAATTTTTAAAATACTTACGACAAACTCCTTGTTATATAATTTCATCTTTTTACTTAAAGCTATATATAGAAGAGTAAAATTACAGATTGCTGAAAAAGAAGTAGCAAGACATAGCCCTGAAGCTCTCATGGGAAACATTAAGATAACGCTGCCCAGTATGTTTACAGCTAAAGATATCATCGAAATTTTTACAGGTGTAAGAGTATTCTGCATAGAGTAGAAAGTAGCAACAAGAATCTTTATAGCTGCATAAAATAATAACCCTAAAGAATAGAATTTAAGAGCACTCGCTGTCATAGCCGTAGAATAACTAGAGAAATTACCATGCTGAAAAACAGCTATTATTATCTCTTTTGATAGAATAAAGAGACCGAACGTTGCAGGCACCATAATAAAAGCTACAAATCTTAACGATAAAAGTAGATTCTCCTCTATAGACCCATTCTCATCTTCTATATTCTTGGCAGAGAAAAAAGGTAGTACCGCAGTTGCAAGAGAGGTGGCAAATACAGCTAAAGGAAGCTGTACAAACCTCTGCGCATAGTATAAAGCTGCAATAGCACCTGAACCTACAATAGACTGAAGAGAAGCCAGTATAGTATCTATAAATATGCTGACCTGATAGACCCCTGCTCCAAAGAACCTAGGAAGTAATAATTTCCATATTCTCTTGTATTCTGGGTGAATTAAGACAGTTTTGGCTTTATATATCCCCTTACCTCTTATAGCAAAAAACTGCATAAACATCTCAAGGAGACCGCCTAATATCACTCCGAAAGCTAAAGAATAGACTCCGTATCTCTTTCCAAAAATTATTACACTAGATATTATAGATACATTTAAGACGGCAGGAGCCCAAGAATAGCTCCAAAACACCCTTTGGGATATTGCTATTCCAGCTACCATGGCAGTTAAACCTATAAGAAGTATGTAGGGAAACATTAACCTGGTTAACCTTACAGAGAGAATATACTTTTCAATATCAGCTTTAAAACCAGGTGCTATTAACTTAATCAATAATGGAGCAAAAAAAACACCGGCTATAGTAATCAAAGAGAGGATAAGAAAAGAAGAAATTACAAGCGCTTTGGATAGGCTTTTAAAATCATTTAGATTCTTTTTAGCTTTATACTCAGAGAGAATTGGAACAACTGCAGCATTAACAGCCTCTTCTCCTACAAAGCTACGCCAAATATTGGGGAGACGGAAAGCTACAACAAAAGCTTGAGCTCCATATCCAGTTCCAAAAAAGAAAGCAATTAAGATATCCCTTAAGAAACCAAGCACCCTACTTATGAGAGTAGCCGTACCTATTGTAAAAGATTTTTTTAATATCTGCCTAAACATATACCTTTATATATTTAAATTGTTTGACAAACCGATTTGATGTATGCTATATTTTGTCTCAAAATTGGAGGTTTTACAATGCCGAATTTAAAGTCTGCCTGTAAAAGACTCAAGCAAAATGCAAAAAGAGAGTCTAGGAATAAAACTGTAAAATCAGAACTTAAGACTAAAATTAAAAAATTCAAAGTAATGATAGCCGAAAAGAAGCTTTCAGAAGCTGAAGAATATTTTAAGGATCTAAAGAAAAGATTGATGCAAGCTGAAAGCAAAAATATTATTCATAAGAATAAAGCTTCTCGCTATATATCAAGATTTCAAACTTTACTCAATAAAGCAAGTAAGTAAAGATTCTTTTTCTTTTATTCGCAAATTAAATCTTAGCAACTGCTTTAGAATGGGATCTAAAGAGTAGGCCTAAAATTACCAAAGGCTTATAGCTTCCATAATTTCTATATCTAAATAATATTTTTTATTTTATTAATTTTATTGTCAGTATCTATTTTTTCCTCCAAATATAGACCTGATCGCCCAACTTAACCTTGAAGGGTATCTTAATTCCAGCTAACTCTCCCTTCTTTACTTTGATCACATATTTGTGTTCTTGCTGAATCTCTTCTGCTCGTACGAATTGGGCTGAAGTATTTTTACCTACAAATAATAATTCATTACCTTTTTTTAAAGAACCAGCTTGTACTAATATTTCTACAACAGATAACTTTGGATAATACTTTTTAACCTCGCCTAAATATATCTTCTCATATAGATGCTCTAAACGTCTGCTTATATCACCATCGTCTGGCCTACTAAAATAAAATCCATCTGAAAAACCTCTATTATAGACACTCTTCAATCTCTTCTTTAATCTCTTCTTTAAAGAGTCACTCAATCTATTCTCATAAAAAACATCTATCGCTTCCCTGTAAACAGAGACTACAACCTTTATATACTCTGGAGACCTCATTCTGCCTTCAATCTTAAAAGCATCTATACCTGAGCTTATCAAGCTATCTATAAAATCTACTGTACATAAGTCTTTTGGACTTAAGATATAATCTTTGCCCAATCTATACTCTAAGCTGCCTTTTCTCTCTTTTATTATAAATTCACGCCTGCAAGGCTGTAAGCACCTTCCTCTATTCGCAGACTCCCCATAAGAATACTCTGAAAGAAAACACCTTCCTGATATACTTACACACATAGCCCCGTGAATAAAGGCCTCTATTTTAATATTCATACCCTCTTTTTCTATCAGCTTTTTTATATCTCTTATATCTGAAAGACTACACTCACGCGCTAAGACAACCCTCTTAATCCCAATTTTATGATAATATCTAAGGGCTTCTATATTAGATACACTGGCCTGGGTTGAGAGATGTATTTTTAATCCTATTTTTTTTGCTAAAGAGATAACGGCCATATCCCATGCTATTACAGCATCCACCTTACTCTCCTTAGCTTTTAAAAGAATTTTTTCTGCTCTCTTTAACTCTTTATTCATAATTACAACATTTAAAGTCAAGTATCCTTTTATATTTCTCTTATGTAGCAGATTCATTATTTTCTTAAGATCTGAAATCTTAAAATTAGAAGCACGTTCGCGCATATTAAGACCTTGAATACCGAAATATATACTATCTGCTCCATTGTCAATCGCGGTATTTAGAGATGGCCAATCACCAGCAGGTACAACCAGTTCTGGTTTATAGATTCTAGGATGCTTCATATTAAACTTGAAAGACAATAATAAAACTATTTATCTTTATAGTAATCTTGCAAAGCTTTAACTTCAATATCTTTATCTTTTGCAGCTTTAATCCCTTCTACCCCAGCTGATGCAGCTGCTAGAGTAGTCATATAAGAGACCTTATTCTGGATAGCCATAATTCTAATATAACTATCATCATACTTGCTCTCTTTGCCAACAGGAGTATTGATAATAAGTTGTAACTCTTTATTTTTTATAAGATCTACTATATTAGGTCTGCCTTCATGCAACTTGTTCACTTTACAGACATCTAATCCATTGCTTTTAAGAAAATCAGCTGTACCAGCTGTAGCATAGATCTTAAATCCTAATCTATCCAAACCCTCTGCAATTGGAAGAAGTGGTTCTTTATCTTTATTCTTAACTGTAAGTAGCACAGAACCTGAAGTCGGAAGCTTACTGCCAGCTGCTTCTTGAGCCTTATAAAATGCAAGCCCAAAACTATCAGCTATACCCATTACCTCGCCTGTTGCCTTCATCTCAGGCCCTAAAAGAGGATCAACATCGGGAAACATATTGAAAGGAAATACTGCCTCTTTAACTCCAAAATAAGGTAGGTTATATTTTTTAAGCTCTTTAAAATCTTTTATCTTCTTACCTAATATAAGCAAAGTTGCGATCCTTGCTATAGGTATTCCGATAATTTTTGAAACTAACGGTACTGTGCGAGATGCTCTTGGATTTGCTTCTAAAATATATACCTTATTGTCACAGATAGCATATTGAATATTTATCAACCCTACAACTTGCAACTCTCTTGCTATTAATTCTGTGTACTCCTCTATCTTTTCAAGGTGTTCTTTGGCTATAGTTCTTGTCGGAATAACACAAGCAGAATCACCAGAATGTACTCCAGCATATTCTATATGCTCCATAACAGAAGCAACGAAAGTATTCTCGCCATCAGATAAAGCATCGACTTCAAGTTCAACAGCATCCTCTAAGAATCTATCAATAAGCATAGGATATTCAGGCGATATATCTATTGCTTCTTTAGCATATTTTAATAGCCTATCTTTTCCATATATAATTTCCATACCCCGACCACCTAAAACGAAAGATGGCCTAACCATAAGAGGATAACCTATGCCATCAGCTATCCCTATAGCCTCTTCTACTGAACGTGCTATACCGCTTTCAGGTTGGAGAACATTTAAATCTATCATCTTCTTCCTAAAACGCTCTCTATCTTCAGCGAAATGTATGCTCTCGGGAGAAGTACCCAATATATTAATTCCGCAATCTTTTAATTCTTGAGCAATATTCAATGGTGTCTGACCGCCAAATTGAACTATCACTCCTCGAGGTTTCTCTTTTTTGTGTATAGCTAAAACATCCTCTATTGTTAGAGGTTCAAAATAGAGTTTGTCTGAAGTATCATAATCGGTAGAGACTGTCTCAGGGTTACAATTGATCATAATAGTCTCAAAACCTTCATCTTTTAAAGCAAATGCGGCATGGACACAAGTATAATCAAACTCTATGCCCTGACCTATTCTATTAGGACCTCCACCTAAAATCATAATTTTCTTATTATCTGATACAGGAACCTCATCTTCTCCTTTAGAATAAGTAGAATAATAATAAGCAGCATCTTTAACTCCACTCACAGGTACAGTTTCAAAACGAGCCTCTATACCTATAGATATCCTCTTCTCCCTAACCTCTCTCTCTCCTATTTTAAAGAGAGTAGCTAGATACTTATCTGAGAAGCCCAGCTCTTTAGCTCTTCTTAAATCGTCATCAGATAAACCATTCCATCCACCAACAATAATTATTTCTTCAAAATCAACTAACTCTTTTATTTCG
>CAYRCW010000022.1:0-4957 GCA_964422895.1 uncultured Planctomycetia bacterium
GCAAAGATAAGATACTTCATATGAGCCTCTGACTCACCGCTAAATGCATCTCTTAGATTCTTCTCTGTCATCTTATGCATATCAATACCCCCAAAAAGATTCTGTTTTAATTTTATTATCACTTAGACCTAGCTCTAACAGTAGATCTTTCATTGCAGCTACCATCTTAGGCGGACCAAAGATATAAGATAGACTCTCTTTAATATTAGATACCTCTCTCTCTATTAAGCTCTTATCTATTCTACCATTATAATAACCGCTCTCTTTAGCACTCCCATCTGTTACCGCATAAATTACATTTATATTATCTCTCTTTTTAAAACTATCGAATCTATCTTTAAAAGCTATTTCTTCTATGCTTCTATTAGAGTAAAGAAGATTCACTCTTATATCTAAATCTCTATCAACTATGTACTCAACTATAGATACAACCGGAGTTATACCTATTCCCCCTATTAAGAAAGTTATATCTTTATAACTCTGATCTAATACACAGTTTCCTAAGGGGCCTTTAAAAGAGACCCTGTCTCCTCTCTTCAAATCTCTTAAGCAATTAGAAAATGGGCTATCAGATAGGCGTTTCGTTATCTCAATATAATCTCTGCCCAAAGAAGAAGAGAAAGAGAGAAAATGGCGCAACTCTTTTCTTTCTTTATCAAATATCACCTCCAGATGCTGTCCTGGAATAAAATCTATTTTCTCACCGATATTAAAACGGAAGCTTGCTATAGTAGCTGTCCTATCTATCCGTTCTATAAAGCTTCCATCTATAAGATCCATTTAGAGACTCCCCTCTAAAGTCTTCTCTTCTAAATCTTTTATCTCTTTCTTTAGCATATCTGGAAGAGCAAGTATTCCAATATCCATAAAACCTCTTATAATTATTGATTGAGCCTGGTCATGACTAAAACCGCGAGAACAGAGATACTCGATCTCTTCTCTGCTTATCTTACCTATTGCAGCTTCATGTGACATCTCCACATCTCTAAATTCAGTCTCAAGCTCAGGTATAGCATGTATCACTCCTTTATCGCTGATTATAAGACCTCGGCACTCAAGATGAGCTTTGATATCAGCCGCCTCTGCTTTAAAGTGTCCTCTTGCAATAGCTTTACCTCCTAAGCTTACTGCACGAGCAACAATTTCAGCTGAACTATTCTTAGCTTTAAATATGACACGGCTTCCTATATCTTGAAATGATCCAGGATGAGTAAGCAACAATGAATTAAAGCTAGCTCTGGAGTTCTCACCTTCCAGAACAGCTGTAGGATACATTATTATCTCTTTAACAGGTTTTAAACAGATATAATTAGAGACAAAACTTCCACCCTCTTGAACTAAAGCAACGCTCATAGGTTTAACAGCAATATCCTCTTTCCAAGAGTGAATCATAGTAAAGTTTAAACTGGCTCTCTTATCTATAAAAAATTCAGATACACCTAAGTGATAAGCTTCCTTAGCACTATGAGATGCAGAGCAGCCTGTTATAAGATGCACATCGGCATCCTCTTCAATTATTATTATATTATGAACCTGCTGTTTAAATCCTGAATCTTTAAGAAATAGGCATGATTGAATGGGCAAGTCTACCTTATGTCCCTTCTTTACTCTTATAAAATAACCACCTCTTGTATCAGTTGGAAAATCTTTATTCAATGTTTTAAAGGCTCTGCCGTAATAATCTGAAACTTCAGAATATTTAGAGATCGCATCTTCTATGGCTAAAATCTCAACACCCTTTGAGAGTGCATGAGAAAAATGTATCTTATCATCAGCCTGCAAAAAGCTGGCAGAGCGAGTACTCTCCGTATCATCCATTCCAGATGAAGTAATAGCCTTCTTATCTTCTTCGTTGAATTCTTTTAAAAGTTGTTTAGACATTTGCACTCCCTGCATTTATCGTAACCATGCTCTTGTATTGCTTTAAAAATCTTGCGAGGATGGCCAGAACAAGATATATGACCATCAATCATAACAGATGATGTACCAACATCAACATAATCCAAAATATAGCCAGTATGAGTAATAATAAGAGCTTGAGCACGGCTCTCTTTTAAATATTCATTTAATGCTTTACCCATTATAGATATATTCTCTATATCAACCCCACTCTCAGGCTCATCTAAAAATATAAGCGAAGGACGCTGAAGAAGAATTTGAAACAGTTCCGCTCTCTTCATCTCGCCGCCTGAAAAACCCATATTAATCTCACGATCAAGATGACTCTCCAAAGATAACTCTTCTGCAAGATGGGCTATTCTCTCTTTATCGGAAGATAAGAACTCTGCTAATTGACGTAACCTTACCCCTCTTATCTTTGGGGGATGTTGATACATGATACCGATACCAAGAGCTACTCTTTTATCTATTGAAAGATTGTTTAAATTTTTAGAATTAAACTCTATACTTCCTTTCTTAATATCATATCCACTAAAACCTAGTATTGCCTTTATGAGAGTACTCTTACCACTGCCATTAGGACCAAACAATACCATAATTTCAGCCTTTTTTAAGGATAGATTAATATCCCTAACAATATCCTTATCCCCAATCCCAATAGTAAGTTCTTTTATTTTAAGCATCTCTCTTACCTCTACACTTTTTGCATACCCCATAGAAATAACCCTGAAAATTTTCTATCTTTAAACCATCTACCTTCATATTTTTAAGAGTATCACATAGCGGTATATTGATATCTAATATCTCTCCGCAGCTCTTACACATAAAATGGTGATGAGGAGCTAGCATCATCTCAAAAGTAGATCTTTCAAAATCTATCCTGCTTTCTAATATTAGTTCCTTATCTTTAAATAACTGTAATATAGTATATACAGTTGCAAAAGATATTGAAGGAAACATCTTCTTTACCTTGTTATATATAAACTCAGCGCTAAGATGTTTACCCTCGCTTAGAACTTTATATACAGCAAGCCTCTGAGGCGTTGCCCTGATACCATTCTTGTTTAAAGATTTTAGACTCTTTTCCATAGGCAAAAATACTACCATAAGAAAATATTTTGTCAACAATAATAATTATTAAAAAACAATTGTTTTTGTTAAATATCAGCTCACTATAAAAGATGAATTATCATCAAAAGGGTTGCTTCTCATAGCAAGGGAGAAGAGGTAGGGAAAGTTATCTTTAAGATGGAGCATATATTTAAGCCACTGTGATATTATATTTATATAGACCCTTTTAAGATCTGCTGCAATATGATCTAAATCACTTTCAGGAAGAGAAGAAAGATCTTCTCTATTTTCAAGCTCTTCAGTTATATGAAAGACGCTGCGTAATAGCTCTGTAAAAGATTCATGCTCTAAGAGCACAGGATTCTCAATAAGCCTGAGAAGAAAATCCCGTCTCTCTTTTAGCAAGCCTCTCAATAAAACTAAATCTATCTTAATTCTATCTACTTCGTAGTTATAACTCTTTAGCATCCTCTCTACTTTTATAAATTTTTCATTATCCCAATCACCATCTATAACAAGATAACTCTTTATCTGATCTAAATTAGGATCCGAATCAGAGATATAGCTTAAAAGCTTAAAACCTAATTCACTGAAGAATGCACCTATAACCATATTTAACTTCTCCATTTTAGCCTGCTTCTCTTTACGTGAGAGCACTCTATGGATAATAAGAGTAACTATCAATACCTCAAGAGGCAAAAATGCAATATCACCAAGCAGATAGATGAATATATGGTGGACATCATGAAAAATAATAAAATGTAAATAGTAAATAGCTACTGTTAGAGCTATTAATACTAAACCCAATTTAATTTGCCAAACTTTTTTAGATTTCATTGCTAAATAGACCCTCCATTCCATTTAAAATATTATTGAATGGCACAGCGTCAATCTTATCATGAATAGAATAGTATCTATTCCCTGGATAGACTACGGCAATACGCTCAAGTTTTAAATCCTCTAAAGCAATGCGCATCGATGGTGTCACAGTAGGTGCATCAGTGCGTTTAATTTCAACGCCATACATTTTACCGCCTTTATTAAATATCAGATCAATCTCTGCTCCTTGATGTGTCCCCCAAAAATAGACCTCACGAATATTAATCGAACGGATAATCTCTTCCATAACAAAACCTTCCCAAGAAGCACCATACTTTGGATGAGCTGATAAATCATTCTTTGTCCGTATGCCCAGCAGGGAATGTAGGATACCAGTATCATAAAAATAAATCTTTGGAGATTTTATCTGACGTTTTTTAATATTTCCAAACCATGGCTCTACTTGTCTGATCATAAAGACACCTGTTAATATATCCAGATAACGCTTAACCGTCATAACACTTATTCCTAAAGAACGGGCTATCTCATTGGCATTAAAAATTTGTCCATGATAATGCGCCAGCATAGTCCAGAATCGCAACAACGTCATAGCTGGCAAAGAGACTCCGTGTAACGGAAGATCTCTCTCTACAAAACTCTGAGTGTACTCTCTCAACCAAATAAAACTCTCCTCGTCGGTATCAGCAAGAAATGATCGAGGCAACCCTCCGCGCAGCCAAAGAGATTCAAAGTTTTCCTCGCCAACCTCATCTAAAGAGAACCCTCTTATCTGTATACGCTCTACTCTCCCAGCTAATGATTCAGAAGAGTGTTTTATCAAATCAGGCGATGCGCTACCAAGAATAAGAAATTTAGCTGGTAGTGGAACTCTATCCGCAAAGACCCGCAAAAGAGAGAACAGTTCTGGTTTATGCTGAATCTCGTCTATAACAACAGTACCCTTAAGGCCTTCTAAGATATTCTTAGGCTCCATCATCTTTGCACTATCAACAAGATCCTCAAGATCAAAATACAGCGCTGACCCTGGCTCTGCAAAATAACGGGCTAAAGTCGTCTTTCCAGACTGACGAGGCCCCAATAGTGAGACTATCCGCCCTCTATTTAAAGCTCCGGAAATATTATCTACAATCTTCTTCCGTTCAATCAT
>CAYRCW010000022.1:5057-6988 GCA_964422895.1 uncultured Planctomycetia bacterium
GCCCTCTATTTAAAGCTCCGGAAATATTATCTACAATCTTCTTCCGTTCAATCATATTCTTAATATACCATGAAATTTATATAGTACAAGTTAATATTTCATGGTAAACAACCATAAAAGACCTCTTGCTATTAAGACTATCTAAATTGAACCATCTTATCGATGCTACCTCTTGCCTGCTCTATTATGTCTTTATCAAGCTCTATACTTCCTAAACCATCCTCTAAAGAGCTAAGCAACATCTCAAGTGTTATCTTCTTCATATCCTGACATATCGCACTATCTGATAAAGCATAGAACTCTTTGCCGGGGTTATCTTCTCTCAACCTATACAACATTCCAACTTCAGTACCAATAATAAACCTATTCTTATTTGACTCTCTAACATACTTTGACATACCAGAGGTAGAGTAAACTCCATCAGCTAATTCAATAACAGCAGGGCTGCACTCTGGATGGACAATTAAATCAGCATCAGGATAAGCCTCTCTAGCTCTAGCTACATCGACTTCAGTCATAGCTGCATGGATAGGACAATATCCATCCCAAATTATAAAGTCATGCCCTGTCTCCCGCTTAGTATATCGAGCCAAGTTCTTATCTGGAACAAAAATTACCTCTTCATCTTCTTTAAAAGCCTCTTTAGTTAATTTAACAGAGTTTGCAGATGTGCAGCATAAATCGGAATTAGCCTTTACCTCTGCAGAGGTATTTACATAACAGAGAACCTTAGCTTCGGGATGTTTAGCTTTAAGATCTTTCAATTCAGATGCTGTTATCATATCAGCCATAGGACAACCTGCGTCTATATTGGGCAAGAGCACAGTCTTCTCAGGAGATAGTATCTTAGCTGTCTCTGCCATAAACCTAACTCCGCAGAAAACAATAACGTCAGCATCTGTCTCAGATGCTTTTATACTTAAACCCAGAGAATCACCAAGATAATCCGCAATATCCTGAATCTCCGGCGGCTCGTAATTATGGACAAGGATAACTGCATTCTTCTCTTTTTTTAATTCTTCTATTCTTTTCTCTATACTCACTTTATAACCTCCTCTATTATCCCTCCGCCTAGCACTGTACCATCCCGATACAAAACAACGGATTGACCAGGCGTAACAGCATCTTGAGGTTCACAAAAAATAACTGTCAATCTGTCATTGTCTATTTTGCACATTTTACACTTTGCGCCTGAATGTTTATAGCGAATTTTTGCAAAAACAGGGTTATCTAAATCATTACTACTTAAATCATTGTTAAAGATATTGAGATTGGAAGCTATGAGCCCTTTGGACTTTAAATCCTCTCTATCTCCAACAACAATATTATTATTTTTAGAGTCTATATCTACAACATACAAGGCTGAAGGAGCAGCTATACCTAAACCCTCACGTTGACCTATTGTATAAAAAGGAATGCCCGAATGGTGACCTAAAATATTGCCGTCTCTATCAACTATATTGCCTGGCTCTACTTCTCGGATATTGTTCTTTATAAAATTTTTATAATTATTATTAGCAGTAAAACAGAGGTCTTGACTAGGTCCTTTCTCAGAGAAAGGAATCTTGTTTTTAGTAGCAATCTCTAAAACATCTTTTTTTAAATAATCCCCTAAAGGGAAGATGATTCTGCTTAAATAATCTCGCTCTATTGAATAAAGAAAATAACTCTGATCTTTTATTGGATCTTTACCTTTTTTTAAAAGATAATTACCAGGTTTATCTCTATCTATTCTTGCAAAATGCCCAGTTGCAAAAAAATCAAAACCGGACTTTATAGATTCATTATAGAGCAGATTAAACTTAAGATACTTATTGCAGGCAACACATGGGTTAGGAGTTCTGCCTCTTAAATACTCTTCAATAAAGTAATCTACGATCTTCTCTTTAAACTCTCTTGAAAGATCAAGCACTAGATGCTCTATCTTTAAA
>CAYRCW010000022.1:7088-8562 GCA_964422895.1 uncultured Planctomycetia bacterium
GATCTTCTCTTTAAACTCTCTTGAAAGATCAAGCACTAGATGCTCTATCTTTAAATAATCACAGACCTTCCCAGCCTCTTCCACAATGCTTTTAGCATCATCATCATCGGCTATCAGCATTGTAATGCCTTTAACAGCATAACTACTCTCTTTTAATAGATAAGCGGCAAAAGAAGAATCAACACCCCCACTCATTGCAACTAATACACTACCTTTGCTCATTATATTAATCTAAACCTATTTTTAGATATTACTATTTAATCTCTAGATTCTTAAACTTATAATTAGATTTTTCATCTGGCAACTTTTCAACTGGTTCAGTTAATAAGAATTTCTTTTTTTCAATCCAACTCTTTAGAGTCTCTGCAATCTCTTTTGCCTTGCTGTAGCTTGAAAGAGATGCCGTTGGAATACTCTTATTTTTTATCTTTATATTTCCTGAACGTAATTGAGCATAGTTAACCTTTCCAATTATTCCCTTTCTAAGATTAGGATATGCTTTACTATAATCAATAACATTGGTCCAAATATCTTTATCCTCAATAGAAGTATAGCGAGCAATGTCTGTATTTAAAATAGGGATAGGTATTCCTATTCCAACAGATAGACTTGCGCCATAACCAAGCATACTTACGCCTTTGATCCAATTAGTATTCATCTGTTTTAAGTCACCTATAACGGCAATAGTCCCTGCAGCCGAAGTAGGTATACCCTTCTTATTCCTCTCAACAGTTGGATTATGCTGAGTACCCCAAAAAGAGACGTAGCCTTCAGCTCCGCCTAGAAATAATCTTGTACCTATTCCTATAGTTCTATAGTAAGGATCATTTAAGAGAGGTGAGAGCTGTCCAGCACTACAATAGTTTGCATTACCTATTCCAGGCTTTAATACACCCATATAGGTGTATATGATGCTCTCAGATGTATTGACGGCAACATTATAGTTCTGATAGCAGTTTCTAGGGTTAAAGAGTATCGCTTCATTTATATTTTTAATATTTATCTTTGTCTTAAGCTCTCTCCTTGGATAACAATCTGTCCCATAACCATAGCCTTCTAAATTTATATCTTTGCCTCTAACGAGATCTTCAATAACATGGCCACCACCATATTTAAATTCACCAGGGTATACTTTATTTCTAGGATCATCTGTAGAGAGAGCATTAGATCCCAAAGATATATCTGCTGCAGCTAAAGCCGAATAAGCTTCCACTCCATTTAGATAGGTTCTACCTCCGCCTAATTTTATCCTAGGCTTAGGATGGCCAATATTTATATAGATAGAAGACGAACACATTGGGGCAAATGTCCCTGTCGTAACAACATCAATATTCTTAGCTGCATAAGATAAGCCCTTCTTCTTAACTATAGAGATCATCTCCTCAGCTGTAATAACAACGGCTTTACCCTTCTTGATTCTAGCATTGATATCTTTGATAGACTTTACCATATCAACCTCCTTAATTTTCTATGC
>CAYRCW010000022.1:8662-13997 GCA_964422895.1 uncultured Planctomycetia bacterium
TAGCCATATTGATAGCATCGCTATCATCGACAGCAATAATTCTATCTATTAAACCTATTTTAAGCACTTGAGGAATAAATCCTGCCCCGATACCTTGAATCTTATGCGTCCCAGGACTCTGCCCTGATAAGACTGCTGAATTCTTAGGTTCTACTGCAACAATTTTAATAGTATCCTTTTTAGCCTTCAAAGACTCTGCTATACCTGTAATAGTACCTCCGGTACCAACTCCACTTATAATGATATCTACTTTTCCATCTGTATCACGCCATATCTCTTCAGCTGTTGTATTGCGATGAATCTCAGGATTGGCCGGATTACTAAACTGTCTGGGCATAAAAGAGTTCTCCATATCTTTTAATAGCTCTTCAGCTTTACTTACTGCCCCTTTCATACCAAGCTGGGCAGAAGTTAAAACTAAGTCCGCACCTAAGAACGACAGCAGTAATCTTCTCTCGGTTGACATATTTTCAGGCATGGTAAGTATTAACCTATAGCCGCGTTGAGCTGCTACGAGAGCTAAGCCTATTCCGGTATTACCGCTTGTAGCTTCTACTATGACAGTATCTTTATCTATTAAACCCTCTCTCTCAGCATCTTCAATCATAGCCAAAGCTATTCTATCCTTGATACTAAAACTAGGGTTGAAGTATTCAAGTTTGGCTATTATATATCCCTGATAATCTTTGACTATCTTATTGATTCTAACCAAAGGAGTGTTACCAATTAAATCTGTTATATTATTAGCTATCTTCATAATACATCCACTACTATTTAAATATTATACATCAAAATACTATTCTTGCTATCTTGATGCTCTTTAATTAAATCTTCTAATGTATAAGAATCTAATACTGATTTTATCTTTTCGCTTAAAGAGGTCCAAATTTTACGAGTAGCACAGATAGAGATCCTGTCACATAAAGAGTCATCTTTAATGCAATCTACTAAATCAAGGCCTCCTTCTAAAACTTCAATGATATCTCTAATTGATATCTCTACTGGACTCTTTCTTAAAAGATAACCGCCATGTGCACCGCGAACTGAACTAATAAACCCAGCATTTCTTAAAGGAATAATTAGCTGCCCCAGATATCTCTCTGAGATACTCTCTCTCTTTGCAATATCTTTAAGCAAAATAGGTCCATTACCAGACTCAAGACCTAATTCAAACATCAATCGTAGGCCATATCTACTTCTAGTGGACAATTTCAAAGTATCTCCTAATCACTACTTTTCCGGTAGTGATAGTAGTAATTATAGATAAAGATAGACCTATGTCAAGATAAAACAACAACTTAAAGATTAATTTTTAATAGTAAATCTAGAACGTTTCCCACAGATAACGCTATAAGTCTTGGAACCAATCTCGATAGCCGTAGGAAAAATCTTATTCTTAGGGCCTTGAACAAAGATAGTAACCTGCCTATTTGTTACAGAGAAAGTTATCCAACTGCCTTTATAGTTTATTCTAAACTTCATCCGCTGCCATCGTCTTGGAATACGAGGATTTATTCTTATACTATCCCCCAAAATATGCAGCCCCAGAAAACCTCGTAATGCTATATCTATAGAACCGCCCATAACACCTATATGTATACCTTCAAATGTCGTTCCGCCTTGAGTATCAAATATATCCGACTCTAACACCTCATTAAACCATCTCCAAGTCTCCTTAGGTTTGTTTAAGAGATGAGCGATATAACAATGTACTACCTTACTCAATGTAGAGCCATGGGAGGTGCGCTTCACATAATACTTGTAGTTCTTATTCAGAGTATCCTTACTAAAATCATAACCAAGATTATGGAATATCTCTTTTACTTCACCTAGATTTAAAAGATAGAAAAACATTAAGAGATCAGCCTGCTTGGCTATCTTATAATCATCCGGAGACTTACCTTCAGCTTTTAAGATTCTATCTAAACGCTCTATATTCTCATACCTCTGACGATACTTATCCCAGTTAAGCTCTTTAAGATTAAAGTAACCATCAAATTGAGCAATAATACCCTCTTCATTTATAACAACATTCATCTTATGAGTTATATCATCCCATAAAATAAGTTCTTCTTTCTTAAGCCCTATCTTACGTGAGAGTCTCTGCCTCTCTTTTGCAGGAATAATATCTAAAGTCTCTTTTGCTCTTATAAGCAGCCAGACAGTCATAAGATTTGTATAGGCATTATCTTTTAAGCCCGCTTTTTCAGAACCTGAGTACTTTTCATGGAATTCATCAGGGCCCATGACGCCTTCAATATGATATCTATTGTCTCTCTCATCAAATTTAGATATTGAAGCAAAGAACCGGGCTATAGAGAGTATTAGCTCAGCTCCATAACTTGAAAGAAAATCAACATCTCCTGTCTTAATATAGTGACGCCAAGCATTGTAAGCTATTGCAAGTGAGACATGACGCTGATTGCAGCTATAATCTGGACCCCACTCACCTGATAGAGGATTTAGATGGACAATCTGTGTCTCCTCTTCTCCTGTTGAACCACTCTGCCAAGGGAACATCGCTCCTTTAGCTTTACTTCTCCTAGCATACTTCCTAGCCCAATCCAATCTTTTATAACGATACCGTATTAGCGACTCAGATATTTCAGGCAGATGTAAATCATATAGAGACATTGCAAATATTCCATCCCAGAATATATGACCCCTATAAGCCTCACCATGTAAGCCTCTAGCTGGAAGACCAGCATCTATCTTACTCATATGAGGAGAAGCTGATTGAATAAGATGAAAAATATGGAGTCTTAATATCCTTTGAGAGAAATTGTCAGCATCGATCTGGATATCAAACCTCCTCCAAAGTTCATCCCAAGCACTCTCATGAGATTTTAATATACTATCAAATCTTAAGGCTCGTTTAAGAAGGCCCTTTGCAGAACTCAAAGGATCTTCTATCCCTTCATCTTTAGATGTAAAGAGCGATACTACTTTCTCAACTTCATAACGCCTGCCCTGTTTTATATAGATCTTAAATACCTGATCTATCCTCTCACGCCCTCTGCTTATATGTTTTATATTGGGACGCTTCTCACCACTAGAAGTAAAGACACGCAATTTTGCAGCTTGAGCAATTGTAATATTAGATTGAGATGTTTTTGTTTCAAGATAAGCACCGTTAGCGCTAAATTCACCTAGAGATACAGGAATTAAATGTTTTGAATTGAGCTGCCTATAACGTTCAACACCTGAATTTATAACAGCACCATCAAGAATAGTCCTAACAGTTATCCAGCCGCTATAATTTTCAGGAGTTATAACATATTTATAACTTATAAGGTGGGGGTTTGCCATGCTTACAACTCTTGAACTTTCTAGATGGGTCTTATGGCCCATCCGGCTATAGAACCTTATATCCCTATTTAAGGTTCCATGCTTCATATCAAGCTCCTGACGATAGAATCTTATCTTTGCTTTTGAAGGAGAGAACCAGTCTCCGCCTGCAATCTTAAAGGTTATAGGAAGAACATTTGGAATATTTACAAGATCTTCATTGTATATAGTCCTTCCTGCAACATGAGTAGAGAGTTTGTTATAACCGCCTCCGAGATAAGAGCCGGGATAATGAATACGTGAAGCCCCAGACTCATAAGCAGCTCCTCTTATACCAACATAACCATTTGCAAGAGTACAGATTGACTCTCTTAATGACTCCTCTTCAGGGTCAAATCCGTTATAGACTATCTTCCAACTGGAATCTGCCATATTAACTCTTTATATCAATAAGTTTTTTAAATAACTCTTTAACACTCTGAGGGTCTTTAACCCAAAAATCAGCCGCTGAAGAAGTTAGCTCTTCTGCAACTAAGATACCGCAGCCTCTAGAGCGTACTACTCTAAAAGCATCTTCATCTGTTGTATCATCGCCTACATATACAATAGAATCATCTTTAAAAGATAATTTTAAAGCAGCTACTATCCACCTTATTGCACAGCCTTTATTCCAGTAGATGTTAGGCAATATCTCAAAGACTTTCTTACCGCTCATTAAACGCAGCGAGTCTTCTTTATCTACAAATCTCTCAACTTCATCTTTTATTATATTAAAATACTTATCCTCATCTACAAGCCTATAATGAACTGCAGCAGAAAACTTTTTCTCCTCAATCGATAAACCCTCAATAGAAGCAAGACTATCTTTAAAATAGTCTATCGCTCTTTTTACTACAGGTATTACACGCTCTGCATCAGGCTGAGTCATAGAAAAATCAGGACCTTTTATATCAAAACCATGGTTACCAGCATAGAATATACCTTCTATCCCAACAAGATTTTCAACATTCTCCCTGTCCCTTCCGCTCACAATAGCAACTGTATACTTCTCCATAAGACCTTCTATCATCTTACGCATATCATCTGACAATACCGCAAGTTCAGGCTTATCAACTATAGGGGTGAGAGTACCATCGTAATCAAGAAATATTATCGGTCTCTTATCTATGAATACATCTTTAGCAGGAGATAAGTAGCACGGATTTATATTTATATTAGAACTGCTCTTTAAAAGCTCACCATCTATATCTATAGAATTATCGCTCTCTTGCCAATGAGCGTTAAGCGCTCTCGGCCTCTTTTTAAACCAATTATTAATCCAATCAAAAGATATATCAGAGATGTCTAAGACAACTATATCGGCACCACTACTAAGCAGGTCCTCAACATGGCCTTCTCGTGCAATCCCTATTACTAATCCAAAGCCGCCATTACGCCCGGCCATAACACCACTCGTTGCATCTTCAATAACAACCGCTCTCGACGGCTCAACACCTATATTGGAAGCAGCTTTTAAGAATATATCTGCTTCAGGCTTGCCGTTTAAATCTAGCTCTACAGATACTACTCCATCAACGCGAGTCTGAAACATATCTGTTATACCAACAGACTCTAAGATACCTTTACAGTTTTTTGAAGATGAAGCAACTCCTCTTTTGATCTCTTTGCTCTCTAGTTCTTTTATAAAATCTATTGTAGAACTAAAAACCTCTGCCCCTTCAGATTGAAGATGTTCTAAGAACTGCTCATTCTTCTTATTACCTAAACCGCAGACTGTCTCACTATCTGAGCTATCGCTTAGATCTCCAAATGGAATCTCAATGCCCCGCGAAGAGAGAAAACCCTTTACCCCTTCATAGCGAGGTTTACCATCCACATAAGGAAGATAATCACCTTTATGAGTAAATTCGCGAAACTTCTCACCGCCTCTAGTCTCTCTCTTTTTAAGAAAGTCATCAAATGTATCTTTCCAAGACTCAACATGCAATACAGCTGTATCTGTAATAACACCATCGAGATCAAATATTACAGCATCAAAGTTAAACTT
>CAYRCW010000023.1:0-13898 GCA_964422895.1 uncultured Planctomycetia bacterium
CGCATCTGACACCACGTGAATTTGCATACCAGCTTATTGCTAAAGGGTTTAGTATTTCAAAAGATTTCTACCATCTTACAGATATGTTCTATAGAATAAGTTTTGGTCAGATTGAGCTCGAATTGCAGGAATTAAATAGGGTTGATGTTATCACTGCTTCAATAAGAGAGTGGACGAAAGAGATTAAAGGCTGATGTCTTTTTATGTTTTTGAGGTAGTATTTTTTTATATATGAGCAACTTTCTTTTTGTTATAATTGTCAACTGATAGTATGTATCTAATATTGATATGAAAGTTATAAAAATAGGGTTAATAGGTTTTGGGACTATAGGAGAAGGGGTAGCTAAATACTTAGTGGAGAACCATGCTTACCTAGAGAGAAAGAGCGGAGTTAAGTTCCAATTATCAAGGATTGCAGAGCAAGAGATTAAGAAAGTACCTCCAAAGTACAGAAAGATTCTTACTGCTAGTCCAGAGGATATAATAAAGGATAAGAATATTGATGTTGTAATTGAGCTTATCGGTGGGATAAGAGATGCAAAGAGATATATTTTAGATGCTTTTAAAAACGGGAAGCATGTTATAACTGCAAATAAAGCTCTCTTAGCTGAAAGGGGTGATGATCTCTTTACTAAAGCGAGGGAGAATGGTGTAATCTTAAAATTCGAAGCCTCTGTTTGCGGAGGTATTCCTGTGATAAATAATATTTCAGAATCCTTAGTAGCTAATGATATTCAATATATTTCAGGAATAGTTAACGGTACTTCTAATTATGTTCTTACTGTAATGGAAGAGCAGAATGTGTCTATGAAAGAGGCTCTAAGTATTGCTAGAGATAAAGGATATGCAGAGAGCAACCCCAGCTTAGACATAGAAGGAATAGACTCTTCTCACAAGCTTGCTGTTATGACTAAACTGGCATTTGGTTTTAGCCCTGATTTCTCTAAAATTTATAAGGAAGGTATAGCATCTATTTCGAATCTAGATATTAAATATGCTAAAGAATTAGGGTATAGAATAAAACTTCTAGCAATAGCAAAGAGTTCTTCTAAAGGGCTATTAGAGGTTAGAGTGCACCCTGCTTTGCTCTCCTTTGATCATATGTTATCTTCGGTAAGAGGTGTTTTTAATGCACTATTTATAGAAGGTAGTCTTATTGGAGAGATGCTTTTTTATGGTAAGGGGGCAGGTAGTAAGCCTACGACTTCAGCTATAATAGCAGATTTAGTGAGCTTGGCTAATATTTTAAGAAATAATAATTTTTTAAATTATGACTATAGAAATATGAATATAAAAGGATTAAAAGATATATATGATGTAGATTTTAGATACTATATTAGATTCATGGCACTTGATAAACCTGGGGTTTTAGCTAAAATTTCTGGGATATTATCTAGTTATGGTATAAGTATTGCCAATGTAACGCAGAAAGATAGAGCAAAATCTTCTTCAGTGCCGATAGTTATGATGACTCACAAAGCAAGTGAGAGGAATATGAGGAAAGCTTTGTCTAAAATAGAGAAGCTAGATATGATAGTTAAAAAGCCAGTATCTGTTAGGGTAGAGAGATGAAGTGGCAGGGTATCATAAATCAATACAGAGAATACCTGCCTGTAAGTGAAAGTACCCCTATTGTTACGCTTCAAGAGGGCAATACTCCTCTTTTATATTCTTATTTTCTCTCCGAGAAACTAGGAAACAATTCTAAGGTTTATATCAAGTTTGAGGGAGCAAATCCTAGCGGGTCTTTTAAAGATAGAGGAATGACGCTTGCTGTATCAAAAGCATTAGAAGAAGGTAGCAAGGCTGTTATATGTGCTTCAACAGGGAATACATCTGCTTCGGCCGCAGCTTATTCAGCAAAATGCGGCTTAAAATGTATTGTTCTTATTCCAAACGGTGCTATAGCTAAAGGTAAATTAACGCAGGCTCTCTCTCACGGTGCTCAAGTTTTGGCTGTAGATGGCAATTTTGATGATTGTTTGAAAATAGTACGAGAGATTGCCGATAACTATCCTATTACTCTTGTCAATTCTCTCAATCCTTACAGGATAGAAGGTCAGAAGACAGGAGCTTTCGAGATCTTAGATTTTTTAGGTACTAGTCCTGATTTTCACTTTATACCGGTTGGAAATGCTGGAAATATTACTGCTTACTGGAAGGGGTATAGAGAATATAAAGATGAAGGCAGAATAGAGAAGTTGCCTAAAATGATGGGTTTTCAAGCAGCTGGATCTGCTCCTATTGTACATGGTTATCCAATAGAGAAACCTGAAACAGTTGCAACTGCTATTAGAATTGGTAACCCTGCTTCTTGGAAAAAAGCTGAAGAGGCTCGAGATGAATCTGGAGGCGTTATAAGAGATGTAACAGATAGGGAGATACTAGATAGTTATAAATTATTAGCTTCTCGGGATGGTATATTCGTTGAACCTGCTTCCGCGGCTTCTGTTGCAGGTTTAATCAAGTTGATTGAGGAAGGTTATTTTAAAGACTATGCCGATATAAAAGTTGTAGCTATTCTTACAGGACATGGATTAAAAGATCCTGATATTGCAATGAAAGAGTCTCAGAATCCAGTTGAAGTGAAAGCAGATATAGATAAAATTATAGAAGTTATAGGTGTATAGTTCTAGTATTAAATCATAGTGTTATCTTTATAACAGGAGGCGTATTATGGTAAAAATAGGTAGCGAAGAAAAGAAGAGTCAGCAAGATCCAGGGAAATTAAAAGCGTTAGATATTGCCTTAGGTCAGATTGAAAAAGAGTTTGGCAAAGGGTCTATAATGAGACTAGGTTCAGATATTAAGCTAGATATCCCTGCTATATCTACGGGCTCAATAAGCTTAGATTTGGCTTTAGGGATAGGAGGTGTTCCAAGAGGTAGAGTTATAGAGATATATGGTCCGGAATCAAGCGGAAAGACTACCTTAGCTCTAAGTATAGTTGCTAATGCTCAGAAAACGGGAGGCATCGCAGCTTTTATTGATGTTGAGCATGCATTAGATCCTGGGTACTCAAAAAAGATAGGTGTAAATATGGATGATCTTCTGATATCGCAGCCTGATACAGGAGAGCAAGCCCTAGAGATAACAGAGCATCTTGTTCGCTCCAATGCTGTTGATATAGTAATTGTAGACTCTGTTGCAGCTTTGGTTACTAAAGCTGAGATAGAGGGTGGTATGGGTGACAGTTTTATAGGATTACAAGCGCGGCTTATGTCTCAAGCTATGAGAAAGTTGACAGCTGCAATAAGCAAATCTAAGACGTGCGTTATCTTTATAAATCAGATAAGGGAGAAGATAGGGGTTATGTTTGGAAATCCTGAGACTACTCCAGGTGGACGTGCTCTTAAATTTTACTCTTCTGTCAGAATTGATGTTAGAAGAGGCGGAGTTATAACCTCAGGCGATAAGCCAATTGGTAATAATGTTCGTGCAAAGATAGTAAAAAATAAAGTTGCGCCACCTTTTAAAAAGGCAGAATTTGATATTATTTATGATGAAGGCATATCTTATGAAGGCGGCTTGGTAGATATGGGTATTGATTTAGGAATTATAATTAAATCAGGTAGCTGGATATCTTATGGTGATGAAAAATTAGGGCAGGGTAAAGACAATTCCAGAGTATATTTAAAAGAGAATAAAAAATTGGCAAAAGAGATAGAGGCAAAGATAAAAAAAGAAGTGATAGGAGATAAGTAGAGGAGTGACGTGGATTCTTTTAGATATGCTCAAATACTCTTTAAGTATAGGCCACGCTCTGAGAGAGAGATTAGAGATAGACTCTCTCTGAAAGGTTACAATGTTGAGAGTGTTGAAAAAACGGTAGAGAAGCTAAATAAATGCGGCTTGATAGATGATTTTGAATTTGTAAAATATTGGCTGGGTTATCGTTTGTTATATAGCCTTAGGAGTAAGTCTTATGCAATATTTGAGCTTAAGAAAAAGGGCGTTTCTTTAGATGTAATAGAGGAAGTTTTAAAAGAGTTTGAATTTATAGATGAAAAAGATACTATATTTAAACTTGCTAAGAAGAAAGCGAAAAGTATGAATAAGATCAAAGATCACAATACAAAGATGCGCAGGTTGTATGCTTATCTAGGAAGAAGGGGTTTTAGTTCTCTAGCATCGAGAGAGGCAATTAAAAGTGTATTAAATAATTAAATTATTATGAAGACAGATGATATTCGTTCTAAATTTCTAGATTTTTTTAAAAACAAGGGACACAAAGTTTTTTCTTCAGATACACTCTCTCCATCAGGAGATAAATCTGTTCTATTTACTTCTGCAGGCATGAATCAGTTTAAGCCGTATTTTTTGGGAATAAAAGATGATGTTAAGCGTGCAACCAGTTCTCAGAAATGTCTCAGAACAGATGATCTTGAAAAAGTAGGTAAGACCTCTTCTCATCATACTTTTTTTGAGATGCTTGGAAATTTTTCTTTTGGAGACTATTTTAAAGAAGATGCTATAGTTTGGGCTTGGGAATTTATAACAGAGATAATTAAGATTTCAGAGGAAAAGTTGTGGGTCTCTGTCTACAAAGAAGATAAAGAGTCGTTCGATATTTGGGTAGATAAGATTAATTTTAATCCTAAGAGAATAGTAAGATTGGGTGCCGATAAGAATTTTTGGCCTGCAGATGCAATAAAAAATGGACCTAATGGTCCTTGTGGCCCCTGTTCTGAGATTTTTTATGATTTAGGAAAAGATTATGGGTGCTCTAAGTATGATTGTGATCCAGGTTGTGATTGCGGTAGATTTGTTGAAATATGGAATCTTGTCTTTACCCAATTTAATAGAAAAGATAAAAATGGTAATGGGTTCTTAGAGCCATTGCCTACTAAGAATATTGATACCGGAATGGGCCTTGAGAGGGTGGCCTCTGTTCTTCAGAATGTTGATACAAATTTTAAGATAGATATATTTGAACCTATAATTAAAGAGATAGATCTTCAAGTTAAAGGTTTAAAGAATAGGTCCGAGTTGGATATATATGCTATTGCAGATCATATAAGAGCTGCTACATTTGCTATTTCAGAAGGAGTATTGCCGTCTAATGAAGAGAGAGGCTATGTAGTTAGAAAGATCATCAGAAAAGCTGTTTGGCATGGTTATAAGATGGGAGTAAGAGAGTTATTTCTTTATAAGCTTGTAGCGGCTGTTGCTTTTGCTATGAAAGCAGCTTATCCTGAATTAGAAGAGCGGCGTGAGCGTATATCTTTAATTGTGAAGTCAGAAGAAGAGAGATTCCAGAATACTATTGACTCAGGGCTTATGAGATTAAATGATTTAATGATAAAATTAAAAAAAGAGAAAAAAGGTACGCTATCTGGGAGGGATGTTTTTAAGCTCTATGATACATTTGGTTTTCCTTATGAATTGACTAGAAAAGTTGCTCAGGAGAATGGATTTGAGATAGATGTAGCTGGATTCAGCAAGGCTTTAGAGGAGCAAAAAAATAGGTCTAAATCTTCTAGCCAGATAAAAGAAGAGATATTTTCAAAAGATAAGGAGTTACTAAAAGAGATTCCTCCTACAGACTTTATTGGTTATAAAGAGGATAGTTGTGATTCTAAGATAATAGCAATACTTAACAAAGAATTAGATCAATCTTTCCCTAGCCTAGAGAGCGGTGAAGCAGTAATAATGGTCTCTAAGACGCCTTTTTATAGTAAGGGTGGAGGTCAAGTTGCAGATAAAGGTGAGTTGAGATCCAAAGATTTTCTGGCGGAAGTTTTTGATGTAAAAAATATAGATGACAGGGTTTTACATTTTGTTAGATTAGTTGAGGGAAGCATTAAAAACAAAAGCAAAGCTACTCTTATTGTAAATAGAGAGGATAGAATAGCTATAGCACGTAATCATACTGCCACCCATCTTCTTCAGGCGGCATTGAGAGAAGTTTTAGGATCCCATGTTGAGCAGGCAGGATCTTATGTTGACTCTAGAAAATTAAGATTTGATTTCAACCATTTTAAAGCGCTCTCTTTTAGTGAGATTGAAGAAGTTGAAGATAGGGTTAATGAATACATATTGGCTAATTTAAAAGTGAATATAAAAATGCTCTCTTATAAGCAGGCAAAAAAAGAGGGTGCAATAGCTCTGTTCAGTGAAAAATACGGGGATCAAGTTAGAGTTGTAGATATATTGGAAGTGAGCAAAGAGCTTTGTGGGGGAACACATGTCAACTATACTGGAGATATTGGGTTATTCAAGCTTATTTCAGATACCTCTTCTGCGGCTGGAGTAAGAAGGATAGAGGCGATGACTGCTAAAGAAGCTAGAACTTGTTATAGAAAAGAAGAGAGAATATTAAGTCAGATATTAAGCTTATTCTCTACTACTCAATCTAAGGTAGTGGAAGATTTAAATTCCTTAGCTAAGAGAGTGCGCTTATCGAAAGAGCAGGATAAGAATACAGAGAAAAGCAATATCGATAGTGAAGCTAGCAGATTGATATCTCAAGCTGAAGATTTGAAAGGATCAACTTTTATAGTTAGCGAATTAGATAAAGATATGGATTATATTTCTCAATTATCAGATAAGATAAAAATCAAATCTAAGAATAATACTATTATTATGTTATACTCCTTTATTGATAGAAAAGTTAAGCTTGTTTTAGGTGTAACCAAGGATTTAATAGATAAGGGTTTTGATGCTAGGGTTATGCTTGATAAGATATCTACAGTTATAGATGGGGGTGGAGGTGGTAGAGCAGAATTTATTAAGGCTGGAGGAAAAGATATCTCGAGATTAAAAGAGGCGGCAGGTTTAATAAGAGAATATATTGGAGACAATTTATGAGGTCTATTGGGTTATCAAGCAAAGAATTTGAAAAGTTATGCAGTAGAAGTTTTAATAAAAATCAGAGATTAAAAAGTGTAGTAAGTAATATTATATCTGCAGTTGACAATTTTGGGGACAAAGCAGTATTGCAATATACTAGAAAATTTGACAAAGTTAATATAAAGCAGCGGAACATCAAAGTTACAGAATCTGAAGTAAGTGCAGCTTTTCAAAATATAAGCCCCTCTTTTGTTACGCATATAAAGCAATCTATAAATAATATCACAAAGTTTCATCAGCAGCAGATTTTAAAATCTTTTAGAATTAAAACAGAAGAAGGCGCGATCTTAGGGGAAGAGGTTCAGCCTATTGAGAGGGTAGGAGTATATATACCCGGCGGCACTGCTCCCCTTGTCTCTACTGTCTTAATGACTGTTTTGCCTGCTAGAGTTGCTCAGGTTAAAGAGATATACTTAGCTTCTCCTCCACAACAGGATGGTTGTATCAACCCCTATATACTGGTGGTTGCAAGTCTTCTTAAGGTTAAGAATATCTTTAAAATTGGAGGAGCTCAAGCTATAGCTGCTCTTGCTTTTGGTACAAAGACAGTTACTAAAGTGGATAAGATAGTAGGACCTGGAAATAAATACGTAACGGAAGCCAAGAGGCAGCTTTATGGTTATGTTGATATTGATACACTTGCTGGCCCTAGCGAGGTTGTAGTTATAGCGTCTAAGTTTACTAAAGAAGATTATGTTGTCCAGGATTTAAAAGCCCAAGCAGAACATAAAGATGGTGTTGCTATATTGATAACTCCGAGTAAAGATCTTGTAAATTATGTTAAAGATAAAGTTTCAAAAGGATATATAATAAAAGTTAAGAATTTAGATCAGGCTATAGATGTTGCAAATAAGATTGCTCCAGAACATCTTGAGCTTCTTGTTCAGAGACCTCATAGATTGGTTAAGAAGATTAAAAATGCAGGGGCTGTATTTTTAGGTCCATATAGCCCTACTGCTGTAGGTGATTATATTGCTGGGCCTTCACATGTGTTACCAACCTATGGAACAGCTAGGTTCTTTTCGGGACTGTCGGTAAGAGATTTTTTAAAGACGCAATCAATTATAAATTATTCTAAGAAAGCATTAGAGAAATATTATCCTACGTTAGAACTTTTATCTGAGATAGAAGGTCTAAAAGAGCACTTAAATTCTGTAAAAGCGAGGTTATCATGAAGTATCTATTTAAAATCAAGAGGAAGAAGCGTCTGTCTAAAGTAGAGAGAAAGACGAAAGAAACTCATATAAAGATAACTTTAAATTTAGACGGTAGCGGAAAGTATAATATTGATACTGGAATAGGTTTCTTAAATCATATGCTGGAGTTATTCTCTTTTCATGGTAAGTTTGATTTAAATTTAAAAGCAAGAGGGGATTTAGATGTAGATATTCATCATACAAATGAAGATATTGGCTTGGCTCTTGGGGAAGCTTTTAAAAAAGCGCTAGGAGATAAGAATCAAATAAAAAGATTTGGTTTCTATGCTCCTATGGACGAAGCTTTGGTCAGGGTTGTTCTGGATATCTCTAATAGGCCTTCTCTTAATGTTAAAAGTGAAGTTGAATTAAAAGATATAGAAGACTATGAATATTTTGATTTTAAGCATTTTTTAGAAGGTTTTGCTCAAAGGTCTGGTATTAATCTGCATCTAGATGTTTTTAAGGGTGAGAGTACACACCATATATTTGAAGCTGCTTTTAAAGCTTTAGCTAAAGCATTGAAAGAGGCTGTTAAGATCGACCCTGGTTCTAGCGGAGTGCCTTCGACAAAAGGGAAGTTATAAGTGCTGCTAATACCTGCTATAGATATAAGGGATTCTAAGGTTGTACGATTAAAGAAGGGTGACTTTAATCAGAGCAAAGTTTATTCTGATGATCCAATAGATGTTGCGTTAAATTACGAAAGAGTATCTATATCTAGAATCCATATTGTAGATTTAGATGCAGCTTTAAATGGAGTCTCTTTAAATAAGAATATTATTAAAGAGATTATATCTAAGACTGCTTTAAAGGTAGAGCTTGGAGGCGGGATTAGAGATGAGAGCACGATAGTAGATTATTTAGATGCAGGGGTAAGCTATCTCATAGTAGGAACCAGGGCTTATCAAGATCCTAAATGGTTTAAAGATATGTTGTCTAAATACTCCAAACATCTTATTCTAGGGCTAGATCTCTCTAATAAGAATATAAAGATATCAGGGTGGACTGAGACAGCAGTCTCTAAGACAAGAGAGCTGGTCTCTGATTTTGTAGGCGCTGGTCTTAATGGTTTAGTTTATACAGATATATCAAGAGATGGAACATTAGAAGGGGTTGACTTAGATTCTTTGAAAAGTTTTCTTCATGATATTAAAGATTTGAATTTAAATATAATTGTCTCTGGCGGTGTTAAAGGTGTAGAAGATATTACTAATATATCAAGCATAAAAGATTCTAGAATAGAGGGTCTAATAATAGGAAAGGCTCTCTATGAGGGAAGAATAAGCTTAGAAGATCTAAAAGGAGGATACTGTGAGTAAGAAGTCTATGTTAAACGATCTTAAGTTAAATCAGCAGGGTCTAATACCGGCTATAGTTCAAGACCATAAGAGTGGCGATGTTTTGATGATGGCCTATATGAATTATGATTCTATTAAGAAGAGTCTAGATGGCGGGAAAGCCTGTTTCTATAGCCGTTCTCGTCAAAAGCTTTGGTTAAAAGGGGAAACATCTGGCAATTTTCAAATTATTAAAGAGATCTACCTTGACTGTGATAATGATACTATATTAGTTAAGGTTGATCAAATTGGAGAAGGAGCATGCCATACCGGGAGATGGAGCTGTTTCTATAAAAGCGTTGATTTAAAGAGTGGTGATTTTGAGGATGAAGATAACTCCTGATTATAAAAATTTTAAAAAATTAAGCAAAAAAGGAGATCTTATCCCTGTATATAGTGAGGTTCTTTCTGATAGTGATACTCCATTTACCCTTCTTGAAAAACTTAAAAAAGAGAAACACTCTGTCTTGCTGGAATCTATGACTGGTGGAGAGCATATAGCTCGGTACTCATTTATAGGTGTATCTCCTATTAAGATTATAAAATCTAAAGATAATAAAGTAGAGATAATATCTAAAGGTAAAAAGAAGGTTGTAGTTCTAGAGAGGGATATTTTAGATAGAGTTAAAAGCGAACTTTTGCGTTATAAGTATGTCTCTTTTAAAGAGTTGCCTCGTTTTTCAGGCGGATTTGTAGGTTACTTCTCTTATGAGTTGGTTAAATATTTTGAGGATATTCCTCAGAATAATCCAGATAAGATGTCTCTATATGATATATTTCTTATGGAGATTAGAGATTTATACATATTCGATCATATCAAGCAGAGACTGATACTTTTAACCCATGCAGACATTAAAGGTAAAGATCTAAAAGTTGCTTATGATAAAGCCTTATTTAAACTAGAAGAGATGCGCAAGGTGCTTTCTAGAAGTATTAAAACTTCAACTCTTCAAGTATTGAAAGATAATGTTAAAGAGGGTAAGTTTAAATCTAATTTTAAGAAAGATGATTTTTTAAATAGTGTTAATGAGATTAAAAAACATATAAAGAAAGGTGATATTATCCAGGCTGTTTTATCTCAAAGATTTAAGCGTAGCAGTAAGGTTGATGGTAGTCAGATATATAGATGGCTTCGGTTTATTAATCCGTCACCGTATATGTTTTATTTACGTTGCGGGGATCATTCGCTTATAGGTTCATCTCCTGAAGTCTTTGTGCGTTGCGAAGATAATATTGCAGAGTTGCGGCCTATTGCTGGCACAAGGAGAAGAGGAAAAGACGAGAATGAAGATTTATTTTTTGAAAAAGAACTGTTGTCTGATGAAAAAGAGAGAGCTGAACATATCATGCTACTTGATTTAGGGCGCAATGATTTAGGTAGAGTTTGTGATTATGGTACTGTTAAAGTAAGAGAAGAGATGGTTGTTGAGAAATATTCTCATGTTATGCATATCGTTTCTGATATTGCAGGTAAACTTAGAAAGGATAAAGATATGTTTGATTTAATCCGTGCTGCTTTCCCAGCTGGTACTGTTTCCGGGGCACCTAAGATAAGGGCTATGGAGATAATAGATGAGTTTGAACCTGAGAGCCGTGGGCCCTATGCCGGTTCTGTAGGATATTTTTCTTATTCCGGTAATATGGATACCTGCATTACAATAAGAACTATAGTAAAAAAAGGTAGCTCTGTTTATATCCAAGCTGGAGCAGGCATTGTTGCAGACTCGGTTCCAGAGCGTGAATATAAGGAGACTATAAATAAAGCCAAAGCTTTAAATAGAGCTGTTGATTTAGCTGAGGCTGCAGGGAATTAGCATGATAATCATGATAGATAATTACGACTCGTTTACTTATAACCTTGTTCAATATTTTGGTGAATTAGGAGCTGATATTAAAGTATTTAGAAATGATAAAATATCACTTGATGAGATAAATAGAGCTAAGCCTAGTCATATCGTAATATCTCCTGGCCCAGGAAGGCCGGAAGATGCTGGAGTATCTAAAGACGTAATTTTAAGATTTTATCAAAATATCCCTATTCTTGGTGTATGCTTGGGGCATCAAGCTATAGCTGAAGTCTTTAGTGCTAAGATTGTTTGCGCTAAGTATCTTATGCATGGTAAAACCTCAGCCATACATCATAATAGTAAAGGTCTTTTCCTCGGTATCTCTAGTCCTTTTGAAGCAACAAGGTACCATTCTCTCATTGTTAAGCCTGGAACTTTATCCAAAGAATTTGCAATAACAGCAGAGACAGAAGACAAGGATATTATGGGTATACAACATAAGAGATATCCACTTTTTGGTGTTCAATTTCATCCGGAGTCTATAATGACTTCTAAAGGGCATGATATTTTAAATAATTTTTTAAAATATTGAAATTAGGGTTATTCTGTTGCATTGTTATTATTCTATATATATAATTATTTTATAATAAGGAGGAATTATGGTTAAGAAGAAGAAAGATATAAAGAATGCTATGTTAGATATTTGGAAAGCAACTAAAGATGATTTTGAAATTGCGATGAGCGAGACGTCTAAATTAATTAAAAGAGGGGAGACGCACGTTAAGAGTTTCTCTGGTAAAAGCAAAGATAAGCTAGAATTAATAAGTGCTAAGCTTAGAAGAGAGAATCTCTATTATCAATTAGGTAAGAAGGTTTCATCAACAACTAAATCTAAGTGGAAAGATAGCAAAATAATAAATGAATTACGCTCTGAAATATCTAAGCTATCGAGAGAGATTAAGAGTAGAGAGCCTAAGAGTTAGACTTTTAATGTTATATATCTCTTAAATTTAATCTTAATTTAGTTCTAAGTTGAAATATTTGCTTGATTTAGCTTGATTTTATTACTATAATTTATAAACTTTGAATATAAATTTATGTTTCAAACAAGGAGGTATGACAATTGGCAGCAATAGGCGTTATTAAAGAATTACTAGAAGCAGGAGTGCATTTTGGGCATCCAAAGAAAAAATGGAATCCCAAGATGGAACCTTATATATATGGTCTTAAGAGGGGTATATATATCATTGATCTTGAAAAAACTGCCCAGCTTTTGCTTAAGGCTTGTGAATTTGTGCGTGATATTGCCTCAGCTGGAGGTTCAATACTCTTTGTTGGAACAAAGAGACAGGTGCAGGACATGGTTGAGGAAGAAGCCAATAGATGTGGTATGTTCTATGTTAATAATCGTTGGTTAGGCGGTGCGTTAACTAACTTTGAGACTGTTAGAAAGTCTATATCTCGCTTAAAAGATATCCAGCGCTTAAAAGAAGAAGGTAAGTATGCTCTGGTTACAAAGAAAGAGCAATCAAGTTTAGATAAAGAGCTGAATAAGCTAATGAAAAATTTAGGTGGTATTGTTGATATGGATAAGCTGCCTGATGCAATATATGTCATTGATCCTAATAGAGAGGCGATAGCGGTTAGAGAGGCCAGGAAATTAAATATTCCGGTTATAAGTATAATAGATACAAATTGCGATCCGGCTGTTGTTGATTGCCTTATTCCTGGGAATGATGATGCTATTAAGTCTTGTAAGCTTATAACTTCATACGTTGCCAATGCTGTCATAGAGGGTAAGAGGTTTTATACTGACAGTGAAAGTAAGGCTAAAGCCAAAGAAGAGAAAAAGGCTAAAGAGGATGCAAAAGAAAGTGATTTAAAAGAGATCAAAGAGAAATTAGAAGATAAGAGCTTAAAAGATAAAGAGAGTTCTAAGGTTAGTAATAAGGGGAAGAAGTGATGAGTTTTTCTATGGAAGATATCCGTGTTTTAAGAGATAAGACAGGTGCTGGAGTAATGGATTGTAAGAATGCTTTAAATGAGTCTAAAGGTGATATAGATAAATCTGTAGATGCTTTAAGAAAGAGAGGTATCAAAGTTGCAGAGAAGAAATCATCTCGTGATGTTAAAGATGGTATAGTAGAATCTTATATCCATGCAGGAGCTAAGTTGGGTGTTATGGTAGAGATTAGCTGTGAGACAGATTTTGTTGCCAAGAACGAAGAGTTTAAAGCTTTGGCTCATGATATTGCTATGCATATTGCAGCTAAAAGCCCTGTATATATAAGAAGAGAAGAAGTATCTCAGGAGATCTTAGATAAAGAGAAAGAGATATTAAAGGCTCAGTTTAAGAATAAGCCTGATAATGTTATTGAGAAGATATTAAGTGGGAAGATAGAGGATTTTTATAAAGATAAATGTTTACTAGATCAAGGTTATGTGAAAGACGAAGGTGTAGCAATCAAAGATCTAATAACTGATAAGATTGCTAAATTTGGAGAGAATATAGTCGTAAGAAGGTTTGTTCGTTTCGGTGTTGCTGAATAGACTAAACAGGGATGAATAAGCCAAAATATAAAAGGGTTGTATTAAAAATAAGCGGTGAAGCCCTCCAATCTGATAAAGGCTATGGTATTGATTTAGTTGCTATCTCATCTATATCTAGTCAACTTATAGAAGTACATAAATTAGGTCTTGAAATTGCTATCGTTATAGGCGGT
>CAYRCW010000024.1:0-1716 GCA_964422895.1 uncultured Planctomycetia bacterium
ACCGCTGCATGGTGGTTTTGCAGACCACTGCCTTCCCGCTTGGCTACGCCGCCATAATTTTATTACATTATTATCTAACAACCTCTCTATCTAAAAAATCTAATAACTTTTTTGCTAAAAGATCCTTTTTTAGAGTTGGCATCTTTATTATAAAATCTTCCGCTACAATAGCGGATTCACAAGTGTTATCTCCATAAGGCATTCTGTCTTTATTTAGATAAAAAGCCAGAGTCATATTCAAATTATCTCTTCTGCGCTTCTTTAAAGCACCTCTTATAAAATGCTCACTCTCTAAAGAAAACCCGACTAAAAACTTCTCCTTACGCCCTCTCTTCCTGGAAAGGGAGCCTATTATACTGCTGGTCGCTTTAAGCTGCAAGTTCAAATCTCCAGCAGATCTCTTGATCTTACCGCTTCTCTTTTTAACAGGAGCAAAGTCGTAAACGGCTGCTCCCATAATAATTATATCTGCCCAACCAAACTCTCGCTCCATAATCTCTTTAAGTTCTGAATGAGTCTCTACTTCAATCCAGGCTTTTAATCCTTTTAACGGCTTTAAGCCTGTAGGACCTACAGCAGCTTTTACATTATATTTACGTGATAACGCCTCTTTAGCAATATTATAACCCATAATACCGCTAGAATTATTGGTAATATAACGTACATCATCAATATATGCCTTAAGAGGTCCAAAAGAGATAAGAAGGTTCATTTCAAAAATTCTAAAGATTTCTTTACAATATCCTCTACATCAGAAAGACGGCCTTCTCCGCTATGACCACAACTAAGCCATCCTTTCTCAGGACCTAAGAAATTATAGCCATGCTTTTTTAGCTTTACAATATTCTCTTTTACGATTGTATTGCGATACATCTGCTCATTCATAGCAGGACATATCAAGACAGGCGCTAAAGAAGAGATAATGGTAAGCTGCAAAAGTTCGGAGACTATACCTGCAGCAAGTTTTGATATAAAACAAGCCGAAGCAGGCGCAACAAGAATAAGGTCAGCCTCTTTTGCTAAAGATATATGTGTCTGCCGTTCTCTAAACATATCATCAAAAACATCTTGACCTGTCAAAGCTTTAAATGTAAGCGGGGTGATAAATTTTTTTGCATTCTCCGTCAGCACAGTATAAACCTTGCAATCCTTCTGTGTTAGCTTAGAAGCAAGATCGGCAGCTTTATAACTTGCGATACTCCCTGTGACTCCCAGCAAAACGGTTTTCATGCTACTTTTTTGTATCCAAGTTTCCCTTCTTCCAGCTCATGAATAGCAAAGGTTGTAGGCTTCTCTTTGGAGACCAGAGTCTGATTGACCATAGCTTCAGACACTTCTACAGCTCTCTGTGCTCCTACTATAGCAGCTTTATAGATACTCTCTATATGAGTTCGTACCTTATCTAATTTCACATAAGACATATTGACTCCTCCTCTAGCTATTTAAACTGTTCTTGTAACGCTCCGCATAAACTATAGATTTTACCAAATTTACAGCCTTATGTACAACATCATTATGCACAATGTGATGATACTGAGATGCCGCTTCCATCTCTTCCTCAGCTAAGTCTATGCGCTTCTTAAGCTCATCCCCCGTCTCTCCTCTCTTAAGCAATCTACTACGCAGCTCTTCTACGCTAGGAGGCATTATAAATATTGCTACTGTCTTAGGCTCTTTTTTAAGAACTTGCATAGCTCCTTTTACATCTATGCATAA
>CAYRCW010000024.1:1816-13726 GCA_964422895.1 uncultured Planctomycetia bacterium
TCTTTCAATCTACGCGCAGGCTTAGAGTCGGAATTTATAACAGCAACTATCTTTTCTAAAGATACCGTATTACTATAACCAATATTTAAAGCTTTCATTCCCAAGGCCTCCCTATTCAATATTTAAAGATTGTTCTCTTATTTTTTCTATCTCGGCTTTAATCTGGACAATAAAACGAGCTGTCTTTGCAGAGAGCGCTTTTGCTGATATCGTATTGGCTTCACGGTTCATCTCTTGTGCCAAAAAGTCAAGCTCCCTGCCTAAAACTCCTCCTTTATTTATAAGCCTGGATACAGTTTTAAGGTGGGTTTTAAGACGCACAACTTCTTCGTTTACAGATGTTAAGGTCGGCAAAGATGCTGTGTTTTGGGAATTTTGCATCCGGACTGCCGCCTGCTGCATCTTCTTTGAAAGTGCATTCTCTCTTGCCTTCTCTGTTGAATCTATAATTTGTAGGTTTTTATCTATTTTATTCAAACGTATCGACAAGTCTTTATGTAAAGCGCTGCCCTCCCTATCTCGACTAAGTACTAATGAATCTAAAGCTTTTTTGAGAGCTTCCATAATAAGTTTTCTCTTTTCAGCTGAAGAGATATTAGGACGCATTTGCCGTACAACTCCAGGATAACTTAAGATATAATGGATATTCAAAGGTTGTTTTATGCCGTGTTTAGCCTCAATATCTTTTTCAAGCTTAAGAATTTTTTTAAAAAGGCGGTCGTTAACTTTTAAATCTAAACCTTCTTCATAAACAAAGCTGATGCTAAGATAGACAGCCCCGCGAGCTATCTGATTTTTAACAATTTTTTTAATCTCAATCTCTAGCCTTAAAAATTCATCTGATATCTTAGTGTTAATCTCTAGATATCTATGGTTAACACTCTTTATCTCGCAATAACAAGAACACTTTTCGCTCCTAGCAACACCTTTGCCAAAACCAGTCATACTCTTTACGCTGCTCTTACTCTTCATGCCCAAACCCTCCTCTCTTCTTTCTCTGAAACAACTTTCTCTGCAGCATAAAGATCAAATATAATTTCATCAGGCTTAAACCAGAGCTTAATCTCCCTCTCTGCGTCCTCAGGATTAGCAGAGGCATGAACAACATTCTCATAAAGGCCTTGAGTAGTAATACGACCATATTGACCTCTGATAGAAGTTGGGCTTGCTTCCTCAGGGTTTGTAGCCCCAGCAATATCACGCACCTTTGCTATAGCATCTTCACCCCAGTAAATCATAGCCATAACTTTTTTTCGTTGATGCAGCTCACCCTGCAGATATTGAATAAGCTCCATAAAAAAAGGTTCGTCTTTAAGATGCTGGTAATGCTCCTCAGCTAATTCTTGCGATACTTTAACTATTTTAGCCGCTATAATTTCTAACTTTGTCTCTGACAATCTGGTAAGAATATTCCCTGTTAAAGATTTTTTAAGACCGTCTGGTTTTATAAGTACTAATGCTTGGTTTAACATTGATTATGCCTCCCTATTTAAAAGTATTTTTACTATCCTTTGTAAATCTTCGTTATCCATAAAGATAACCTCTATCTTTCCACCCCTCTTTTTCATCTCTATATTAATTTTAGAACCTACCTTTCTTTGCAGCTCTTCAAGTGCTACTTTCAGATGGGGTTCTAAAAAAAGTTTGCCTTTTATCTGTTTGGCTCTCTTTTCAGCTTCTCGCACACTCATCTTTTTGGATTTTATCTGTTTAACAAGAGCTTCTGCCTGCGAACCTTTACCCAGCATCAACAAAGCTCGAGCATGACCAGGTGAGATAGTTCCCCTACTTAAATCTTGCTGTATATCTTTAGGAAGAGCAAGTAACCGTACTGCGTTCGATATAGTTGAGATATCTTTTGCAACTTCTGCTGCAACCTCTTCTAAAGAGTAGTTATAATCATCTATGAGTCTTTTGTATGCCTGGGCTTCCTCTATAGGATTGAGATTGGCACGCTGTACATTCTCAACAAGAGACTTCCTTAAAAGCTCTACTTCTTCTATATCATGTAATACTAAAGCTGCAACACGCTCCCAGCCTAATTTTTGGACTGAGCGCAATCTTCGCTCCCCAGCTATCAATTTAAAGTTTTCCCCCTCTTCGACAACTACTATAGGCTGCAAGAGACCGTCTTTTGCAATTGACTGCTGAAGACGTAATAACTCATCTTCGGAGAACTCTTTTCTCGGCTGATACGGATTAGGCTTTACCTTAACAGTCTCAATATCTCTATAGCGGCTGGGATCCTTGGCTCTCTTCTCTGGTATAAGTGCCGCTATCCCTCTGCCCAAACTTCTCTTCTTTTCCATATACTCCTCCTACTCTTAATAAAAACTCATCTACAAGATCTCTATATAGTGATGCTCCTATTGATCCAGAATCATATAATTCTATTGGTAGGCCATGACTTGGTGCTTCAGCCAAGCGCACGTTTCTGTGGATAACTGTGTGGAAAACCTGATCTTTAAAGTTATTCCGTATCTCTTCTTCGACATCGCGAGCAATATTGGTCCTGTAGTCTGCCATTGTAAGCAAAATACCTAAAATGTCAAGAGTAGGATTCAATCTATCCTTTATAAGATTCAATGTCTCCAAAAAATCAACCAACCCTTCTAAAGCATAATATTCACACTGCATAGGGATAATTACACGTTCACTAGCTACAAGAGCGTTGATCGTCAAAATCCCTAGTGATGGTGGAGTATCAATAATAATATAATCATATTTATCTGAGATAGCAGCAATCTTGTTTTTTAAGTTAAATTCACGCTCTTCGCTCTCAATAAGCTCTATCTCTGCTCCGCAGAGCCCGATTGTTGAAGGCAAAATAGATAGATTTGGTATCGTTGTGCTTAAAATTATATCGTCACTAGCATCCGAAGAGAGAAAATCATAAACAGATCTCTTAAGTTCTGTTTTAACTATTCCTACACCGCTTGTTGCGTTAGCTTGGGGATCAAAATCGACAAGCAAGACCCTCCCAGCATTTTTCATAGCTAAAGCAGTGCTTAAATTGATTGCGGTTGTAGTTTTACCAACACCGCCTTTCTGGTTAGATATGGCAATTATCATTTTTCACGTGAAAACTACTTTTTATTCATACTCTGTAAAACCAGCATAGAGAGTGAATTTGTAAACCAGTATAACACTAATCCTGCTGGAAATTTATAAAAAATAACACCAAAGATAATAGGTAAAAACCAAAGGTTGGGAGTAGCACTGCCACCGGCCTTAGAGGTAGGAGAAAGTTTCTGTTGTACAAACATAAGAGCAGCCATTAAGATCGGCAACAGGTTAACTTCATTCCCTATAAAAGGTATGCTCTTAGAGAGCATAAATATTCTATCTGGGACAGAGAGGTCTTTAATCCATAAAAATGATGCATGTTTAAGTTCATAGCTACGCATAAGCGTATTATATAAGGCTATAAATACCGGTATCTGAAGAACCATAGGTAGACAACCGCCCATAGGATTGACTTTGTGTTTCTTGTAAAGTTCTAACATCTCTTTGTTGACAGCTTGAGGATTATCTTTATGCTTCTCTTTTAAATCTTTCATATGAGGCTGCAAGCTCTGCATCTTCTTCATCGACCTCTGCGACTTTAATGTTAGAGGAGCAAAGATAAGATTTAGAAGTAAGGCCAGTATAATAATAGCCACGCCATAGTTGTGTGTAAGCTGATAAAACAGGCCTAGTAAATATTTTACTATATTATTTAATTTTCCGTAATTTAACAAATCTAGCCAATTACTGTCGTAATTTGATATTATTTGCTTAGAATTCGGTCCTATGTATGTTAAAACGTCAATATTTGGCGTTTTGCTCTTTATAATAAAGAAAAATCCCTTTTGGTCACTCGCTGGTTTTATCTCTAGGTCTATATTTTCTTGAGGATCAAAAAGAATGGAATAGTGTCTAAAAGAGAGTGCAAACCAGTCTGTTGCATTAAAAGATGCCCTCTCTTTTAAAAGATTGCGAATCTTAACCCGCTCGACATTACCTTGATTATCTTTTATTTTAATGCTTAAATAACGCGCCTCTCGCATTGAGATATCATATTTGCCTGGCATATAGAAGATAATCTCTGACTCGCCTTCTGTATTAAAATTCAAAAGATAGTTATTTAAACTATATTTCCTCTTAATATCTTCTGAATCTAGAACTATACCAACCATATCACTCGGTTCTACTAGATTAAATGATACGGTTGATACGGTTGACATAAATAGGCCTAAACCCTTGCTTTGCAAAGGGTAAAGAGAAATATCTTCCATCCCTTCTTTTAATAAAGCAACGCCAACAGCTCCAGACTTAGCATCCACACCAATGTTTAGATACTCATTCTCAATAACCGTATCATATTGCGTATCATATTGCGTATCATTGCTACTAACCGTATCATAAAGCGTCTCATGTGTTGAAATACTATTTTCTAAAACCGCTTTGGGCTCCAAATAGACAACATCATTGCTCCGCTGAGGCATATATCTTTTTGCATAATAAGGATAGGCTAGCATAATTAAAAAAGCCAGGGCTGTTGCAAGCAGTATTCTCTTATTGTTCTCCATCTCTTATCACCTCACAGGATCATAACCACCAAAAAAAAGGGGGTTACATCGCAGTATTCTTATTATAGTTAACCACAAACCTTTTCTAAGACCTTTTCTCTGTAATGCTTCAATAGCATAACTAGAACATGTTGGATAAAAACGGCACTTTGAAGGCCATAACGGCGCTAATAGAAACTGGTAAAGTTTAATTATAATCACAATTAAAATTAAACTATGTCTCTCAATAGAGGTTGACAAAGAGGCTCTATCTCTTTGAGGCTCAACATCTTGCTCTCTAAGGTTCTGACGATACATATAATATCTAATCCTCTATTATTCCAGCTATAATTTCTAAAAACTTCTCGCAATATTCTCCGTGTTCTATTGCGGTCCCAGGCTCGCTTAAAAATTTTTTTAGGCACAAAAAATACAACTCGAATACCTTTATCTAAATTAGACTTATAATAAAAGATAAAATTTTTATTGCTTAGCCGTGTACGTTCTAAAAAGACTGCTTGAATATCTCGCTCTTTTTTGAGAGAACTGAAACTATTGCCCATCAAACTACTATTTGGGCACGCCCTTTCTTTCTCCTACTTGCAAGAACTGCCTTCCCAGCTTTTGTAGCATTTCTTTTTAAAAAACCATGTTTTCTTTTTCTTTTTAAATTTGAAACCGGTTTTAAATTTTTCTTCATAACAAATCACCTCCTGCTATCCGGGTTATTATAAAAAAAGTATTCACTGAAATCAACTTAAATATTGCAACACTACTAGTCGGTTGCTATAATTACCTTCTATGCAGAAACAAGAAATATCTTTCTGGGAAGAGATAGAGCAGAGACTTATCCAAGAATTTGGTAGCCACACTTATAAATTCTGGATAGAACCGCTTAAAGTAAATATGGTCTCTGAGAACACGATAGAGCTTATTGTTCCTAATATGTTTTTCAGTAATTGGATTCGTGAAAGATATATGGACAAAATGCTTTTATTCTTACACGAAACAACGGGGCGAGAATTTAAAATTAAACTCTCAGTTAAAGAGCCGCAAAAAACGCTTGAAGATCAAAAAGTTAACCCAAACTCTAACCATCAATTGAAAAGCGCAACACGCTTAATATCTAAAAAAGTACTAGAAAAACTTAATCCAAACAACACGTTTGAAGAGTTTGTAGTAGGAGAATGTAATAAACTTGCGCATGCTGCAACCTTTGCAATCACGCTATCGCCTGCAAAAGCATATAATCCGCTTTTTTTATATGGCGGTGTAGGTTTAGGTAAAACTCACTTGCTCCATGCTATGGGCCATGAAATTATTAACCGTCATCCTGAATTTAAAGTCCGCTATATATCATCTGAGGAGTTTGCTAATCAATTAATAGGAGCGATACAGACACGCAGTACTGTTAAATTTAGAGACCGCTATCGTAATGTTGATCTTTTATTGATTGATGATATACAGTTTTTAGCAGGTAAAACAGGTATGCAAGAAGAATTTTTCCACACCTTTAATGCGCTTTACAATGACCATAAACAGATAGTTATCTCTAGTGACCGTTCACCTAAAGAGATTCCAGACTTAGAAGAGCGTTTAGTTTCAAGATTTCACTGGGGTCTGGTTGTCGATGTTCAAAAACCAGACTATGAAACACGCATGGCTATCTTAAATAAAAAGGTAATTCACGGAAAACTATTTATACCAAAGAATGTTTTGTCGTATATAGCAGAAAAAATATCTTCCAATATCCGTGAATTAGAAGGGGCCTTACTTAGAGTTGTTGCCCATTCTACTTTAATAGAAGAGAGAATCACTGTTGATTTAGCAAAAAAAGTGTTAAAAGATATGGTAGAGGAGGAAGAGAGTAGGATATCAATATTTTATATTCAAAAAAAAGTTGCACAATTTTTTAATTTATCCATAGAAGATTTAAAAAGTAAGTCTCGCAAAAAGAATATTGCTTTACCGCGTCAAATAGCTATATACTTCTCTAGAAAATATACTGATTCATCTCTCAATGATATAGGCCAGAATTTCGGCGGCAGAGATCATACTACAATTATGCATGCAATACAAAAAATAAAGCAAGGCAGAGAGAATATTTTAAAGAGCATTGTGGATAACCTTGAGGATAAGATAGATAAAAACCTGTAGATTCTTTGTGGATAACCTGTGGATATGTTGATTAATACGATGAGGTGTGCATTAAAAAAGGGTTATACACTTTTAAATAACAGTAGAGTGTGTATAGATATACTATGAAAACAAAAGTGTTATACTTGTTTTCCACTTTTCCACAGCTTCTACTACGTACTACTGTTTTAAAAGAAAACTACTAGTATAACACTTGTAGATAAAAGGAGAGATAAATGAAGCTAAGAGTAAAAAAAGAAAATATAGTCCAACATTTACAAGATGTAATATCGGCTATACCTTCAAGATCAACATTACCAATTCTTTCAAATTTATTATTAGAAGCAAAAGATAACACATTATTTATTACTGCTACAGATCTTGAAATATGTATTAGAAAGAAAATAGTTGTAGAGGGGATTCAATCAGGCAAGATTACAGCTTTAGGTAAAAAATTTTATGATATATTAAAAGAGATCCCATCCGAAGATATATTAATAGAAGAAACTAAAAATTTTGGAGTTATATTAAGAGGTGAAAAATGTTATTTTAAGCTTTTAGGTTTTTCACCACAAGAGTATCCGGATATTCCAAAAATAGAAGGAAAAAGTTTTAAAGTAGATGCAAAAAAAATAGCTGCAATGATATCTAAAACATATTTTGCGTGTTCAAAAGAAGAGACAAGGTATGTTTTAAACGGTATTTTATTTGATTTTAAAGAAGACTCTTTAAAACTAGTGGCAAGCGATGGTAGGAGACTTGCGTTATGTCAAGAAAACATTAAAACAGGGTGGACAGGTAAATATATAGTTCCTCAAAAAGCTGTTATAGAATTATTAAAGATGAGCGAAAAAGCACAGACAAACTTAACAATAAGTCTCTCCGAAAAAAATAATCAGGTAGCTTTTTCTCTCCCAGATACAGAATTAATAACACGGCTTATAGAGGGTGATTTTCCAAACTATGAAGAAGTTATACCTCCAGAGAGTAAGAATAGATTAAAATTAAACACAAAAGATTTTTTTCAAGCTATTAAAAGAGCCCACCTTATGACGACAACCGAATCTATTGCTATAAAGATAGAGTTTTGTAAAAATAAAGTTGTTATATCAAAAATTACTCCTGAGTTAGGAGAAGGGCGAGAAGAGTTAGAGGTAGATTATCAAGGTGCGGATATGGTTATAGGTTTTAATCCTCAATACTTATTAGACATATTAAAAAGTATTAATCAAAAAGAGATAGTGTTAGAATTAAATGGGGTAGATAAACCAGGAATAATTAGACTAGATTCTAAATATCTCTATCTTGTTTTACCTATGCAGCTTATATAAAACATGAGCGAGAGGCCTTTAGAGGAAGAATTAAAAAATGTTTTAAACGAAATTCAGAGTAAAAATATAGAGGGCGATAAGATAATCGCAGCTTGGAATAAAATACCAGAAAATTTTATAAAACACGGGAAACCAAACGTTTTAAATAAAGGAGTGCTCTATATAGAGGTTGACAGCAGTGATTGGATGTATATTTGTTCTTTAAATATAGAGAAGATAAAAGCGGGGCTAAAAGATTTTTTTAAACAAAAGATAATAAAAGAGATAAAATTTAGGGTGGGAAGATGAAAAAAAGAGAAGAATCAAAAAGAGAACAACAGCAAGATATTCAAACAAAAAAAACCTTAAAACAGGATAAAAATATTAAAGAAAAAAGCATTAAAAAAGCCAAAAATAAAGATAGTTATGATGCAACCAATATCCAGGTTTTAGAAGGTATTGCCGCGGTAAGAAAGAGACCTGCTATGTATATTGGTGATATATCCGTATATGGGCTACATCATCTTGTGTATGAAGTTGTTGACAACAGTATAGATGAAGCTATGGGCGGCTATTGTGATAGCATTAAAGTTCGAGTACAAACCGACGGCAGTATTGCGGTTATTGATAATGGCAGAGGTATTCCTGTTGATCGACATAAGACAGAGAAAAAAGCAGCCCTAGAGGTTGTTCTAACTACCCTGCATGCCGGAGGCAAGTTTGATGCTAGAGTATATAAAGTTTCAGGTGGTTTACATGGTGTAGGTGTCTCCGTTGTAAATGCTTTATCAGAGTGGTTAGAGGCTGAAATTAGAAGAGATGGGAAGGTTTACCATCAACGATATGAATGCGGTAAGCCGGTGACTAAGCTTACTACAATAGGAAAAAGCAAAAAGACTGGCACAAAGATTACTTTTGCTCCAGACCCCGGCATCTTTCAAGAGACTACAGAGTTTAAGTTTGATATTATCGCTAATAGATTGAGAGAGTTAGCTTTTCTTAATAAAGGGTTAAAGATAATACTGGAGGATGAGAGGACAGATAAAAACGTAGAGTTTATGTTTAAGGGAGGTATAGCAAGTTTTATTGAATATTTAGCTCAAAATAAAAATGCGCTACATAATAAACCTGTATATTTAGAGACTAAAAAAGACAGGTTAATTCTAGAAGTTGCTTTATTATATCACGATGGTTATAACGAGAACATTTTCTCATTTGTTAATAATATTAATACCATTGAAGGGGGCACACATGTTTCAGGCTTCCGCTCTGCTTTAACAAGAACAATTAATAGTTATATTCGCAATAAAGGGATGATTAAAGATGATGAAGCTTTACCTTCTGGAGAGGATGTACGTGAGGGGTTAATTGCGGTAATTAGCGTGAAGATACCAGACCCTCAATTTGAAGGGCAGACTAAAACCAAGTTAGGTAATAGTGACATTCAAGGTATTGTAGAGTCTATGGTCAATGAACATTTAGGAGGATTTTTCGAAGAAAATCCTTCTACAGCAAAAAAGATTGTTGCTAAAGCTATTCTTGCGTCTCAAGCACGGTCTGCTGCACGTAAAGCTAGGGAGCTAGCCAGGCGTAAAGGTGCCTTAGATATAGCGGGTGGTTTACCTGGTAAGCTTGCAGATTGCTCAGAAAAAGATCCGGAGCTTTGCGAACTTTATCTTGTTGAGGGAGATTCAGCCGGCGGTTCTGCTAGGCAAGCAAGAGATAGAAAGTTTCAAGCAATACTACCTTTGAAAGGTAAAATTTTAAATGTTGAGAAAGCTCGTTTAGATAGAATATTAAAAAGCAATGAGATTCAAATTATAATTAGTGCTTTAGGTAGTGGTATTGAAGATGAGTTTAAAATAGAGAAGCTTCGCTACCATCGTATTATTCTTATGTGCGATGCTGATGTTGACGGGTCTCACATTAGAACTCTCCTTTTAACTTTTTTCTACAGAGAGATGCCTGCCTTACTTGAGAATAGATACATCTATATTGCTCAACCGCCATTATATAGAATTAAAAAAGGACAACGTGAAAAATATATTCAAACAGAAGATGAGATGGCTCAATTTGTTTTAGAATTAGGAATAGAAGGCCGTATTTTAGAGCTAAAGAATAATAAAAAAGTTTCAGGAGAGAAACTATTAAATTTATTATTGCTTCTTGTTGAGATTAGGCGGACTACAAAGCTGATTCAAAAGCGTGGTATCAATATATACGACTATATTGAACACTGGGATAAGATCAAAAAAACATTGCCACTTTATGGAGTAAAATTCAAAAAAGACGAGGAGTTTCTTTCTACAGACGAGGAACTTAGTAAGTATATCGCTGCGTTAGAAAAAAAGTTAAAAAAAGATATTGAATTTGATTTAGAAGGAAAGAGTTTTTCTAATGTAAGCGATCTAGAGATTATTGAAATATGGGAAGAGAGGGATCTTGCAAAACAATTTAAACAGCTTATTGAATTAGGGTTCCAGCCTAAGGATTATTTAAAATGTAAACCAAGTGCCTCCGAAGAAGAGATAGATAAAAAGTGCTCCAAAGAGAAGGGTCTGTTTATATTAAAAGATGGTGATGCAGTTACACTACTCTCTTTGTGTGAACTTTTAGAGTTAATTGAGAAGCAAGGCAAAAAAGGATTACAAATACAGCGTTATAAAGGGCTAGGGGAGATGAACCCCTCGCAGCTCTGGGAGACCACTATGGATCCTGACACTAGAACTTTGGTGCGAGTCTCTTTAGAGGATGCTGTTGAAGCAGATCATATTTTTACAACACTTATGGGTGATCAAGTTGAGCCTCGTAGAAATTTTATTCAAGAACATGCTCATGAGATAAGATATTTAGATGTATAGTTAATAAAAAAGGGAAAGAGATGTATGCCAGAGAACAGAATATAAAACACGTAGATATTAAAGATGAGATGAAAGCTTCATACCTAAGTTACGCAATGAGCGTGATTGTAGGCAGAGCTTTACCTGATGCAAGAGATGGTCTTAAGCCGGTTCATAGAAGGATATTGTTTGCCATGAAAGAGTTGGGCTTAGAGTCCAATAAGTCTTATAAAAAATCTGCACGTATTGTTGGAGAGGTTCTAGGTAAATATCATCCTCATGGCGATTCGGCGGTTTACGATGCATTGGTGCGCATGGCTCAGAGTTTCTCTATGCGGTATCCTCTTATAGATGGGCAAGGTAATTTTGGTTCTGTTGATGGAGATTCGGCAGCAGCAATGCGTTATACAGAGGCAAAACTTACACCTGTATCCGGAGAGCTTCTTGCTGATATTGAAAAGAATACAGTAGATTTTAGACCTAATTTTGATGAAAGTTTAAAAGAACCTGTACTTTTGCCTAGTAGAGTGCCTAATCTTCTTATCAATGGTTCTTCAGGTATCGCAGTTGGTATGGCAACAAATATCCCGCCGCATAATTTAACAGAGGTTATTAATGGTACTATTGCTTATATAAACAATCCCGATATTACTATAGAAGAATTGACTACTCATATTCCAGGACCTGATTTTCCAACAGGAGGCATACTATATGGCAGTGGAGGATTAAGAGAGGCATATAATAAGGGTAAAGGGATTATTAAGATTCGGGCAAAAGTAGGGATAGAGCAACTTAAAGGCGGTAGAGAAGCTATTATTGTTAAAGAGATCCCTTATCAAGTCAATAAATCCAATCTTATTGAACAGATTGCTAATACAGTAAAAGAGAAGCGGATAGAAGGTATATCTGATTTAAGAGATGAATCAGATAAAGAGGGTATCCGCATTATGATAGAGCTTAAAAAAGATCAATATTCCGAAGTTATTTTAAACCAGCTTTACAAGCATACTCAAATGGAAGTCTCTTTTGGTATTATATTGCTTGCGCTTGTAAACAATAGGCCTCAGGTTTTGA
>CAYRCW010000025.1:0-2168 GCA_964422895.1 uncultured Planctomycetia bacterium
GTTTAAGTAAATTCAACAAAGGCTTAAACATGCTAGTTGATAAAGTTCCATAGGCAGTATTTTCACCATCCGCTAAACCACTAAAGCGTCCTTTTTTATTAAACGGAAATCTTGTTGCCAGCTCAGAACCAGTAATCTGAATCATGCCATCATCTTCAAAATAGATGCCTATCTCTTCCATATAGTCAGTTGAAACCTCTAATATCTCCGCCTCTATCATGACTTGAGGCGTAGGCCGATCCAGTTGGGCTATTGACTCTTCTATCATTGGAAAACGTGTTGGAATATCAGTAATTATTAAGCTATTGGTCCTTTTGTCGGATGCCACCTTACCATACTCCGATAAAATTCCTTGCAAGAAAGAACTTGTCACTACATTTCCTTCTGCAGTCGTCTCTTGAACCTGGCTAGCGCTGCTCATGCCCTCAAATAACTCCTTTATCTCTTTAGGACTGGCATAGTTTAACCTATAAATTCGGGTCATAGTCTCTATCGCAGGAACATTCAGCTTCTTTACAACAAATATATTGCTGTCTGGGGGTTGAAAATAAGTAAGATTATTGGCTTTTAGTATAGTATCAAGGGCTTTATCTACCGGAACATTCTCCATGTAAAGAGTAACTTTCTTCTCTTTTATCATCTCGCTAGCAACGAAGTTTAAGCCCGATTGCATTGAAAATGCTTTAAGTATATCTTTAAGATTTGCATCTTTAAAGTCTAAAGATATCGTTTTACCAGTTAATGCGATCTTATCTTGAGCAACTGAAGAAAAAGAACATGCAACAAACAACACTAATATCAATATAATATTTAGATTAAACTTCATGATCTACCTCCTATTTAGGTTTTAAAATAAAACTCTCTCCTTGATATTTCAATAAAACACCCTGCTTATTTATCTCGACAATCTTAATGCCTAGAATAGAATCTCCCACTTTATATACCTTGCCATTTATTATAGCAAGAGGCATATCTTTTCCCCACATAATACCGCTAAGATTTAATTTAGAAAGTTCTTTAACAATAGTGGACGAAGTTTTTGAAAAACTGGATTTCGGAAGATAAGATTTAAAAGGGTCTCTTAAATCGCCAGCAGTATACTCTGCGCTAGCAGTATATATTTGAATATATGCTGCTAAAAGCATCCATACAATAATATTTATTATTAAAACTCTCATACTTTGGGCACAATACTTACAAAGGTTATTTGCCATCCAATTATAACAACATTATCTTTAACTTTAGCTGTATTATTTCTCTTTAACACAGGAACGGCTTTTAATTCTTCTATTTGAATATATTTATCAGTGCTGTCTATAGCATCAATCATTCTACCCAGCTGATGATAAGAACATTCTACTAATATAGACACTCTTAACTCATCATGAAAATCACCATTAATAACAGGCATAGGACGAATAGTAACTATTTCAATACCTTCTCTTTTGGCTATTTCATTTAATATAGACATTGTCCAACGTATATCAAGTCTCTGAGGAAACATAGCACCTAAAGATGTCAACTCGCCTTCTAATTTAATCTCCTCTGTATACAATTCTAAGAGTTTCTTTTTGGCCACAATACGATCAATAGCGCTATCTATAAAATCTAAATTGCTCTTAACGCTGATATTATAAAACGCTCCAAAGCAACCAATTAATAATACTACAAATGCTATAAAATGAACTTTTCTATATAGTAACCTTATATTCATTTCATGACCGCTTTTAGCGAAAATTTAATAACACTAAAACCTTCTAGCGTTGCTTTACCTATATTAACAATTTTAATATCTTTAAATAATTTTTTAGACTCTTTAGATCTATTGATTTTATCCAATAGATTATATATAAGATCTACTCCTTTATTCTCCGTATCATAACCATAGCCTGTTAACAATAGTTCAATAGAATCACTTTTATCTGAACTTTTAATACTAAGACCATCCAACCAAATACCAGTTGTTAAATTAGCAGGTATGAAATTAAATACCTCGGAAAACTGTACTCTTTGAGATAAAATATTTTTCAAAAAATCTTTTTTCTCTCCTAACTTCTTTATCTTTTTATTTATGCTATTAGGACTCTCTCCTTCAAGTCTGACTGGCAAATACACGCTCTGCTCTATCTTCTCAATCGATTGCATCTGATGTTTAAAATAGAGTCCGC
>CAYRCW010000025.1:2268-13400 GCA_964422895.1 uncultured Planctomycetia bacterium
AGGCTTTTTCTCTGTTCAGCCCTGCCTCTATAATCTGAGAAAAAATCTAAGTCAATATCGTAACTGACAAGGCTTCTCAAGCCTGCTCCAATAATGCCAAGATGTTTTTTAACAATATCTTTCTTAGTTGCTGCTACCTTATCCTCAAGCGAAGCAAGTTTAACATTAGTATTAAGAGCACTCATTAAGCTCTCACGTATCTCTTCATTAGCAACCTCACCTGTAAGTATTACTTCTTTTATAGATTGCTGAGGAAACTCTTTAATCATGTAATCAATGGTGCGGTTTATTTCAAAGACTATCTTATTTAAAACCTGTGCTGATGTTATTTCGGAGACAGTTGATACAATAAAATCCCGAGCAATATATAAATTAAGACCTTGATTAACAAGTATGGTTGAACCAGCGTAGTCTAAATCTAAAACAAGGACAAAATCTTTTGCTTTTAAATCTCCTGAAGTAAATAGAGACCTTAATATACTAAAAGGATATGGCTCTATTGCAGATATTTTCATCCCTAACTTAGAAGCTATGTAAACATACCTATTAAGTACTTCATGCTTTACAGCCATATAGACAACGCGCATCTCTTTACCTTTAATCTCGTAGGGAATATAGAAATCGCTTGCGATATCATCAATAGCAAATGGAATATATTTCTGAGCTTCATATTTTATGGCTTCAGATCTTTCTTTTTTACTTAAATAAGGCAAATCAAAAAATCTAAGCATAATCTCAGATGTTGGAATTATAAATATAGGATTCTTAGTTCTTAAAGGAAGCTTTTGAAAAAGAGTTCTCAGTTTTGCAATTATTAATTCTACATTTTCATCTAAATCTAGCGAAGGAATAAAAGGCAGTTTCTCTTCTACATATCCAAGAAGCGAGATATTATTTAGGCTTCTCTTAAGCTGAGTAACCCTAAGAATATCTCGTTTTATTTCTATTGCTGTAGTTACTTTTGCCATAATAACTTATCCAAATCTAAGTACATTTTAATAAACTATCTATTTAAAAATACACAGCTATCTATCAAAAAGGGTTCTGGTATCTTTTTCGTTCTTAGGATTAGCAGGTATTGTACGCGAACTCAACCATTCATCAATACTGCTCTTATCAAATCTCCAAACTCTGCCAACTTTAATGCCAGAAATCTTTTTTTTATGCAACCAATTGTATATAGTCTGCTTCTCGAGTTTAAGATAATCAGCCAACTCACTAACATCCATTAATTTACCCATATCATCTCTTGTACTTAATTCAATTTACTCCTATTATATTAAACTAATACTGACTATCTTTTTTTTATCTTATTTTAACTCTATTGTCAAGAGATTATTTATAATATAATTCAACATAATCATTTGTTTTTAAAGAGACTTTGGCAGAGAGAGGACACTGTTACTTCCTAAGGCTTATCTTATAATCTTTCTTACCTTCTAAGAGAACATGCCCCTCCCGAGATAACCAACCTAGACTCATAAGAATAATATCTCTGGGCTTCTCTATGTTTGAGATAAGTTTTTTAAGAGAGACCTTGCCATTCTTATCAAGATAGTTCCAAATCTCTCCTGCTACTATTCCAACTTCGGTAATCATATATATCTCCTTATCAATTTTATTCTACATTAAAAATTATAAAAGATAAACTAAAAAGATACTGCTTCTTTTTTGTTATAACTACCGCAAAAAGGGCATTTGCTTATCTCTTCTTTGCTATCTGTGGTATATACACCATAGCATATTTCACACTCCCAAACCTTCTCCTTCTTTAGCTGCATATTATCTTTTTTATCTCTATGCGAGGACAGCCATAGTATTAAAACTATAGAGAGAGGTAGAAATATTATTAAAAATATTATCCATTCTAATTGAAGATTCATAATACTTCTTCAGACAATATAATCTCTTTTTTAACTGGAGAATAAAAAAATCCTGTCTTTACTTTTATCCAGTCTTCTGAATCTTGAATGAAGTCTCCACTCATAGTATCTGCTAGAACCATGGTCGGCTGATAATTATCATCAACCTCAATATTATAATTTACACCCTTAGTACTCATAGCAGCTGAGAGCACAATATACTCTTTTATCCTTCTAGCTTCTAACTCCAAATCTTTTAAATTTGGAGTTTTCTCTATTAATAGAACTGGCTGGTTAAAAGATCTATAAGGTTTTTCTAAAACTATATTAGGATATATTTCTGGCTCAAAAAGTTGCTCTAAAAAGAGCGCCTCCTCTCTAGCTGCCACCTCTATATTAGAATACGGCTGAACAACCTGAAAAACTTTGCCCCAGAACTTTATTTTGGGGATGGTTGGACTAATGTCTATCTTAAATATCTCTGGCTCAATTAAGAATAGAAACATCCCATGCCAGATAATAGACAGGGTAAGAGCCAGAGTAAATACTTTCAATCTATCTTTACCTGTAGAGTTGCTATATTTAATTTTTCAATTCCAAGCTCTCTGCACATATCCCAAACTTCAATAATTTTCCCCAGCGAAGCTTTTTCATCAGCTTTAATAAGCAACGATTCTATTTTCTGTTTTTTCTGAATCAAAACTTCTTTTAAATCATCTACTGTCACAATTTCTTCTTCCAGCCGTATTATATTTTTATCTGTTATAACTATAACAAACTTTTCTTCTCTTAAGATCTCTGCCGTCACTGTTTTAGGAAGATTAACAGTTATACCTGCAGGCTTAACAAAAGAAGAAGAGAGCATAAAAAATATAAGTAATAAAAACACACAGTCAATAAGAGGAGTAATATCTATATCGCCTTTAAGCAAGCAGGTTTTACGAGGGATATTGAACCCACCAGACTTAAAGCTACCAGCCCTGGATCTCATTATTTCTCTCCTTTTACAACCTGTACTAACTCTGTTGAAGCTCTCTCCATATTGATAACAAAACCATCAACCTTTGTAACTAAAAAGTTGTAAGCTACAAGAGTAGGTATCGCTACAGATAGACCTCCTACTGTAGTAGTCAGAGCCTCCCAGATGCCTCCAGCTAAATCTCCTGGGCTAACAGGGCTTAATGCACCAGCTTTTTCTTGAATTACTTGAAATGCTTGAATCATACCTGTAACAGTACCCAGCAAACCTATAAGTGGCGTTACGTGAGCTAATGTTGCAAGAATATTAAGATTCTTCTCAAGCTTTGGAACCTCAATTAAAGCCGCCTCTTCCATGGCCTCTTTTATCTCTTGCCTGCTTGCAGATTGCTTAAGTAGGCCTGCTTTTATCATGCTCGCAACAGGCGAAGAGGTTCTGTCACATATCTCTATTGCAGCCATAATTCTATTTCTTCTGATAGCATCAAGAATTTTCTCCATAAAAGCAGAGACATCTATCTTGGCTCTGTTTAAAGTTACGATGCGTTCAACAATTACAGCAAAAGCAACAATAGAGCATAGAAGTATAATGTACATCAATGGTCCACCTTCTCTAATCATAATCCACATATACTACCTCCTTATTTTAATTCTTCTAATTTTTTTAATCTTGCCTCGGCATACATAGCCTCTTGGGAAGATGTGAGGGCTATCTCTCTGTATAGCTTCTCTGCTTCATCATATCTAGCTTCTCGCTCTAACAACCTAGCACACCTAACTCTTGCTTTATTCACAAACGATAACTCTACATTATATAATGCAACAAGACTTAGATACTGTAAAATAGCCTCTTCAGTCATATTGTTAATCTCGTATATCTCCCCAATTTTAAAACTGGCCTCAGCAGCAATTATATCATAAGGCGATGTTTCCAAACGGCGATACTCTTCTAAGGCTTTGTGTCGATCATTTCTATCTTTGTAGATATTGCCAAGCTTTAGAACTGCGAGTCTGCTAAACCGACCTTCCTGCTTAACCATAGAATCTAAAACTTTTATAGCTTGTTCAACTCTACCTTGGCCAACAAATATAAGAGCTATATTGTACCTTGCTTCTTGAGAGAGATTGATAGAATCTTTTAAACTATCAAATATCTTGAGGGCTTTATCTAAATCATTTTTGTTATAGTAGCACCAACCCTGCCAATATAGCGCTCTCTCTTTAAGCTGATTTTTCTTGGCTATCTGATAAGCATTTTGAAAATTAGAGCAAGCCCTATCCCACTCTTTAAGATAGAAGTCTAATTCAGCTCTATGAAAATAGAAATAGGCAAGCATATCTGGATCATCTAAATTCTCTTTTAACCAATCATACTCACTATCTGCCTCTTCTAATCTTTTAGCTCTTAAAAATATCTTGGCTAAGATGAAATGAGCATAGGGCATAGAGTTTAGATTTTCACTCTCTTTAATAAACTTTTCAGCTTCGGTATAATTACCAAGATTATAAAGTAAAGCTGCTTTTTGAATAAAGGCCTTCTCTTTAAATTCTGATGCAGAATTAGTGATAAGAAAACTTTCAATCTCATTTAAAGAGGACTCGTAGTTCCCTTTCTTAAAATAGGCTTGAGAAAGATAGAAGTGCACCTTGTCAAGCAAGAGAGATTTAGGGAAGCTCTCTATAACAGTACGGAACGCCAAAATAGCCCCTTCATAATCCCTTATTTGCAAAAGATATATACCTAGTTGATATTGTGCATATTCAGCATAGAGTGAATCCGGATAATCTTTTAAGATAATATTATACTTCTCCATTGCCTCTTCTATGCTACCCATCTCTGCCAAAAGATCTGCTACTCTACATAAAGAGTTGATCTTTAAATCTACATCCTTACTGCTGCTTGCTGTTAGCTCAAACTCTTCAACTGCTTTTTTTAAATCACCTTTTTTATAGTAGACCCACCCCAACATGTGATGCATCTGATCTGTAAAATCAGAAACGCTCTCCTTGGCTAAGAATCTCAAGGCTATCTTTTCTGCCTGCATAAGCTTATTAATATTATAATAACAATCAACTAGCTCAAGAGTAGCCCTCTGATACCAGTCAGAATCCTGATACTTATCAATAAAGCGCTGATAATTCCTTATGGCTGGAGTAAATTCAGACTTTTTATAAAATAAAAATGCCTTGAGATAGAAGAGTTCGCTCCTGAGCTCTTCTAATACGCTCTCTTGGAGTGAAAATATTACTTCCTCGGCTTCTCTGTAACGCTTAACATCTATGTAAACCCAAATCTTAGATAGCTCTGCTTTCTGCGTCCAAAAAGGAGAAAATTCAGACTTAACAATCTGATCAAAATTATCGAGACTAGAGCTATACTCTTTGCTAAAGTAATCAACCTTGCCCTTCAAGAGATAATACTCTGCTGTTTTTTTATTAATACTATCTTCAATAATAATCTTAGCTTTATCTAAATCTTCAATCTCAATATAAGCCTGGACCAAATTGTGTACTAGATCTGCTTTTATATCCTCTGTTATAGCAGAACTTTCTAAAACATCATCCCAATACTGAACAGCTTTAGCATAGCTCTTACTATTAAAGTAAATAAGACCCAGTTCATATCCTGCTAAACTGCTTAAGCTGCTAACTTTTTCTGCTTCAAAAATCTGAGTAAATAATTCAACAGCCTTTTCGTATTCTTTACTTAAAGCATAAAGCTTACCTAAATAAAAAACAGCCTCCTGTTTTATCCTAATATCTTCTGAATTCTGAAGATTCTCAAAGATTCCAACCGCTTGAGGGTGCTCTTGGAGATGAAACAACGCTAACCCCTTCATTAAAAAGACATCCTCTTTAAAATCAGACTGAGAATACTTTGCTAAAAAAGCACTACAACCATTTAGAGTTAGGCCGTAAAAACTATCATTAAAACTCTCTTTAAGAGCAAAGTACTCTTCTCTCTCCCCTGCAAAAGCTTTAAAACAAAAAGAGAGCATAATAAAACCAGTTACCAAAACATAGAAAGTTCTTCTCATTTTATAAACCAATCATTAAAATTAGGCCTGTGATTTATAATAACACCCTAAATTTATCTTCTCAATATCTCTTTTAGAAATACCCCTGTCTTAGACTTCCTAGATCTAGCAATCTCTTCAGGACTGCCAACTGCAACTATATTACCTCCATTATCTCCTCCGCCCGGGCCCAAATCAATAACATAGTCTGCAGATTTTATAACATCCAAATTATGCTCTATAACTAATACTGTATTACCATTATCAACCAACTTTTGTAAGACAGCTAAGAGCCGCTCTATGTCTGCAAAATGCAATCCTGTAGTTGGTTCATCTAAAAGATATAAAGTTTTACCAGTTCCACGCTTAGAGAGCTCCGTGCTCAGTTTTATTCTTTGAGCTTCGCCTCCTGAGAGTGTAGTAGCAGATTGACCAAGATGGATATAACCAAGACCAACATCTCTTAAAAGCTTTAATTTAGAGTAAACTTTGGGTATATCTTTAAAAATATCGATGGCCTCTTCAACAGTAAGATCGAGTATCTCTGCAATATTTTTCCCTTTATATCTTATATCTAGAGTCTGCTCGTTATATCTCTTGCCCTGGCATAGTTCACAGGAAACATATATCTCTGGCAAGAAATGCATCTCTATCTTCCTTACACCGTCCCCTTTACAAGCTTCGCAACGGCCACCTTTAATATTAAAACTAAACCTACCCGGCTTGTAGCCTCTCATTCTTGATTCCGGTAAAAGCGAGAAAAAGTCTCTTATCGGAGTAAAGAGACCTGTATAAGTCGCTGGATTTGAACGGGGCGTTCTTCCTATAGGAGACTGATTTATAACTATAACTTTGTCAATATTATCTAATCCTTCTATCGCTTTATGCTTGCCCGGCTTTAACCTACTTCGATAAAACTTACGACTTAAAGCTCTATAAAGTGTTTCGTTAATCAATGTACTCTTACCAGATCCAGAGACACCGCTAACGCAGATAAAGAGGCCTAAGAATATCTTAAGATCTATGCATTTAAGATTATGCTCTTCTGCAGCTATAATTTTTATATAAGATTTATCTTTATAGTCTCTCCTCTTCTGAGGTACAGCAATGTTTAAGCTGCCATTTAAATATTTCCCAGTTAAAGATTCTTGAGATTTAAGCATTCCCTTCAGATCCCCGCTATAAACCACCCTTCCCCCATTCTTCCCAGCTCCTGGCCCAAGGTCAACAATATAGTCAGCCCTCTTCATTATGTTTTGATCATGCTCTACAACAATAACAGTATTGCCTAGCTCTTTGAGTTTAAGCAATATATGCAGCAACCTATCAGTATCATAAGGATGGAGTCCTATTGTAGGTTCATCAAGTATATAGCTTACCCCCACTAATCCTGAACCTATCTGAGTAGCTAATCTAATTCTTTGAGACTCGCCTCCTGAGAGTGTATTGCTCTTTCTATCTAAAGAGAGATAGTTTAAACCAACATCATCTAAGTAAGTTAATCTACGTAATACCTCTTTTATAATACCTTCTGATATCTCCTTTTTTATAGAACTAAACCTTATCTTAGAGAAGAATTTAATAGCTTCTTCAACAGAAAAACTTGTCACCTCTGATATAGAGATCCCCTCTATCTTTACAGCTAGACTCTCTTTTTTTAATCTATTGCCACCGCAATCTGGACAAGGTAAACTACTTAAATATTTAGAAAGCTCTTCTTTTAAATATGGGCTATCTGTTGTATTAAATAGTCTCTCTACGTGATTAATAACCCCTTCATATTTTCTTCCGCAAACAGTTTCTTCACTACCATAGAGAACAATTTTCTGTATTTTTTTAGATAATTTTTTAAAAGGAGTGTTCAAATCAAAACCATAATAGTCTGCCAGAGCATACAACAGCCTTCTATAATATAACATGTAACCTCGCCCCCCTTTTTTCCAAGGCGCGATAGCTCCTTCTAGTATGCTCTTACTCTTGTCTGGAATCACTAGGTCAACGTCTACCTCTAGTTTGTTACCTAAACCTAAACAAGCAGGGCAAGCTCCATAAGGGCTATTAAAAGAGAAATTTCTAGGCTCTATCTCTTCGTAGCTTATATTGCAATCTGTACAGAAAAAATGCTGATTGAACAACTCTCTCTTCTCTTTTTTGTCTAATTTATAACCTACTAAGCATAATCCCTCTCCATATCTCAATGTTAATTCCACAGAATCTATCAATCTTTCTCTATTCTCTTTACGCAGAGTAAACCTATCTATTAGAAGTTCTACTGTATGTTTTTTATTCTTTTCTAATTGCGGCAAAGCTTCTAAATCATAAATATGGTTATCAATATTGACCTTAATAAAACCCTCTTGTTTCAATCTTTTAAACAACTCAATATGTTCTCCTTTCTTGCCCCTAAGAAGCGGAGCAAATAGCTTTAAGATCCCGCCTTCTTTAAAAGAGAGTATTTTATCTATAATCTCCTGAGCGCTTTGTTGTTGAATTAATTTTCCACATTTATAACAATGTACCTCTCCAACCCGGGCAAAGAGTAATCTAAGGTAATCAGCTATCTCTGTCTGGGTTCCAACCGTAGAGCGAGGATTGCTCCTAGCAGTTTTCTGTTCAATGGATACTGTAGGCGAAAGACCCTCTATTCTGTCAACGTCCGGCCTGCTCAGTTGTTTTAAAAATTGTCTAGCATAAGCAGTCAAGCTCTCAACAAATTTTCTTTGCCCCTCCGCATAGATAGTATCAAAAGCAAGAGATGATTTACCAGAACCGCTCAAACCGGTAAAGACTATAAGAGAGTTACGCGGTAAAGAGAGGTTTATATTCTTAAGATTATGCATCTTGGCGCCAAAGATAAGAATATTGTTAAGAGCACTTTTCTTGTTCATAAAGAATTTATTATTGGCTATCTTTTAAGAGAGGGGCTACATTCAACATGCTTTGCTTATCTTTAGAATTTTTTCTACCTATCCAAGTATAAACATAGTCGTAAACAGATTCAGTAGTTCTTAATCTACCCTCTGCTATAGCATGCTCTATATCACGAGCCAACCTAAATATCTCCGAGTCTAAAAGAACTGCTAAATCTTCATTAGCTTTAATAGTAGCTGTTGATATCTTAAAACTTAATCTGTTCTGATAATAATTTCTAAGACACTCAATAAGAAAAGACCTTAGGTAATATCTCTCTTTTAGCTCTGGGCTTATTGTAACTCTATTTCTCTTTAAAATCTGAGCTAGTTGATCAGAAACAAAAAGTTTATAAAAACTGCCCTCTCCTATAATAGCAACCTCTACATCAAATTTATTTAAATCAACACTTTCATCAATCCCAAAATGGCCTAATCCTCTAAGGGTAAATATAGTATTTTGAGGATTCTCTTCTGCTACTCTCTCTATCTGATTTAAAAAAAACTTATCTCTTATAATTACATTGTATTGCCAAAATCCCTCATTATATTGTTCGATGACATCTAAGTATCTATCTATATTACCCCTGCAAAAGAGTGCAACTGCAAGTTGATTTAAATTCAAATCATCGAAGGCTACAATAGCTTTCCAATTTTCATATTGCAGCTCTTCCATTTCTATTCTTAAGTCCAGCTTAGCAAAATAATCATATATCTTATGATAGAATTCCGTGGGGTCTTTTATTCCTATGCCTCTCTCTATAAGCTTGAGTTCGCTTAAAAGAGAAGCTCTGGCTCTACTGAAAGCCTCTCTCTCAGTTAACTCTTGCTCTAAAATAACTTTCTCTATAGAATCTTTTGGAATTAATCCCAGCTCATCTATATATATAAGAGGAAGAGCAGAAGCTGATGCCTCTTGATAGATACCATCAAAAAGCTGCTTAAAGAGATAGAATGATTCTTTATGATAAGAATAGATGAATACTATTTTCTGTTTTTGACCAGATATTCTGTTGCGTCTTAAAAGCACTCCTGTAGGAGGGATGCTGATTATCTTTCCATCCCAAAATCCGACAAAATCTTCTTTTGAGACTATTTGACTATCGCCCGAAGAGACAATTTCTATCTTTTCTCCTTTAGGATATACCACAGAATAGACTCCTTTTATTGATGCAATAAAAGGTTCGGATATATTGACAATATCCTCATTCTGATATTTTAAATAGAAACTGCTTAGATATAACCCGCTCTCTTTGGCAACTTTTATAATGCTCTCTTCTAAGGAAAGATTGCAGCTCTCTTGTAGTCGACCTTCAAGTGTATAGAGACCTACATCTAGATTGTAGTGAGCTAACAAACTCTTCAAAGCCCAGGATGCAGAATATATTTTCTCTGCATAAGCAATATTACTGACTAATAGTAGAAAGAAGATATAGGTTGTTAATCTTTTCATCTTATTCTTTTATTATGTTAACAACTTTGTTTCTTGAATTTTCACCTTTTAAGATTATAACTCTAGACTTAGGAACTGAAAAATATTCGGCAAGCATTTTTATTAGACTTTTATTGGCTTTGCCCTCTTTAGCCGGAGTGCTTACTTTAACCTTTATAAGCCCCTGCTCTTCTACTATGCTAGGCTTTTTAGCATTAGGCGTAATTTTAACATTTACCTTCACAGAGAAATAGTATACCTTAAACAACCATTGAAGACCAGATGAAGTTAACAGAGATTAACTAGGCTGATAATTACCTTATATCATTCTTTACCGCATTAAATAATTCTTTAGCTATAATCTCAGATCCTATTAAATTAATATGTACATGATCATGTTTTGGATCTATAAACAGATGCTCTTTATTGCTGAAAAACGGAGCTAAATCTACTAAAATAACGTTATATTCAGAAGCTACTGTTCTTATAATACTGTTATAATCATCGTGTATTTCAACCCAATCCTGACCTCGATTAAGATAGGGCGAAGTAAGCAGTATTGCTTTGGATTTATTATCTCTGCAAATCTTAACAATATTGATTAGATTATCTTTAAAATTATCTTTTGAGACCCTATATCGTCTTAAACGTTTAGGGTTGCCATATATCCTCTTCCTTGCCTTTAAAAGAACCTTGCTATAGCATTGATAAAAATTGCTCCAACCTAAACACTTATCTAAATAAGATCTACGCCATATCTGATCTTTATCTTCTAAACCATTTAATGCTTTACTGCGATCGTTAGGTCCAAAATTAATACTTACAAAATCAGGCTTATATTTTATTAATTCATCTTTGAGATAGCGGTAGCCCTGATATGAGGAGTAACCTGGAACTCCTGCATTAAAAACCTTAAAAGTCTTTTTAGGAAAAC
>CAYRCW010000026.1:0-13330 GCA_964422895.1 uncultured Planctomycetia bacterium
TCTTTTTGAGGATTGTCGAGAATATCACTACTATCTCCCTCTTCTACAATAATACCGTCATATAAAACAATTATCCTATCTGACACAAAAGAGGCAATATTTATATCATGGGTTATAAATATCATACTTAAGCCATCTTCTTCTTTTATCTTAAGCAGCAAATTTAATATCTGAGCTTGAATAGAGAGATCCAAATTAGATGTTGGCTCATCACAGATTAAAAGCTCGGGTTTAAGTATAATGGCTCTTGCAATGGCTATTCTTTGACGTTCTCCGCCTGATAGTTCATGAGAATACTTAAGCAGGTAATCAGAACTTAATCCTACCTTATCTAACATCTTTAACACCTCGTCTTTAATCTCTCTCTTGGGCACTATATTATGAACCAACAGAGGCTCTCTTAAAGTATTAAATACAGTATATCTTGGATTTAAAGTATTGTAAGGATCCTGGAATACTATCTGAATACTTTTTCTTATACTTAAATCTCTTTTATAGAGACTGTTTAAATCCCTATTTTTAAATAACATAATGCCGTGATCTTGCTCGTATAGTCCAGCTAAGAGAAAAGCAAAAGTTGATTTACCAGATCCCGATTCACCTATTATGCCAACCGCTTCTTTAGAATAGAGTTTAAAATTGATATTTGATAATGCGGTTACATCTCTTCTCTTCTTAAGAAAGTTACTTCCAGACTTAAAACTCTTACTAAGATTGTTTACTTCTAATATTCTTTTCATATTTTCTCTTTAAAACATCTCAAGAAATGATCCTTCTTAACTTCAACTAAAGGAGGTCTCTTTTTCTGACATATATCCATCGCATAAGGACAGCGAGGATAGAATAGACAACCCTTAGGAAGACTGCCAAAATCAGGACTCTTGCCATAAATCTGTTTAAGCTCCTTTACCCCTCTTCTAGGTACGCAATCAAGTAACGCCTGAGTATAAGGATGGAGCGGTTTTTTCTTTATAACGCTGCTCTTAGCATGCTCCATTATAGATCCAGAATAGAAAATATAGACCCTATCTGTAATATAAAAAATCTGCTCTAGATCATGTGATATAAAAAATATACTTAAATGCTTTTCATCTCTTAATTTTTTAAGCAACTCGAGAATACCTTTTTTAATATGGGCATCAAGAGCTGTGGTCGGTTCGTCTGCAACTAATATCTTAGAGTTAGACCCTAGAGCAAATGCAATAGCAACACGCTGGGCCATACCTCCAGATAGCTGATGGGGGTAAGACAGAAGTACCCGCTCTACGTCTTTTAATCCTACATCTAATAACAGTTTTTTCATTCTATCATCGTCTACTTCTTTTCTAGAACCTATTTTCAATATCTCTCTTAGTTGATACTTTATTGTAAACATAGGATCAAGACTCGGTACCGGATCTTGAAATATATACGATATAAGCCTACCTCTAAAATAAGGGATCTGTTTTTTATCTACCTTGTTAGCATTTATCTTATAGCTCTTGTAGCTTACCTTAGAATTGTCACCAGGTAATAGATCTGCTAAAGCTAGAGTAGATATAGTCTTTCCAGATCCGGACTCGCCTGCAATCCCAACAATCTCAGACTCTACTATACTTAAATCTAAATCTTTAATTACATTTATAAAAGAACTTCTCTTTTTAAAATCAATATTTAAACCTTTTATCTCTAACATCTTCATCAGACTATCTTCCTCTTAGGATCGTATACATCTCTCAATGCATCGCCAAGCATATTAAATGCAACAACTGCAAGGAATATAAATATCCCAGGTATTAATATCCAAGGATGTAATTTTATCTGTACAATAGCCATAGCATCTTTTAGTAGGTTTCCCCAGGATGGTACAGGATCTTGGATACCCAAGCCAAGAAGACTTAAGGCAGACTCTCCTAGAATATAAGAAGGAATAGATAACATAAGCGCTATTATTGTATAAGATGAAGTATTAGGAAGAATATGCCTTATAATGATCTTAAAATTAGAGAGACCTATAGAGCGTGCTGCTAAAACATACTCCTTCTCGCGTAATCCCAGCACAATACCTCTTATTACACGGGCAAGTGATGCCCACCCGATGAAAGATAATATTGTTATTATAAGAAAGTATATCTTTACCGTACCAATCTCTGGAGGAAAAGATGAACGTAAAGCAAGTAATAGATAGAATCCCGGCACAAGCATCACCATCTCACATAGCCTCATTAAGATATTATCTATTTTACCTCCAAAGTAACCAGCTGTTCCTCCTACAATCAAACCTATAAAGAATGTTATTATAACAGCTATCAAACCTATTGATAGAGATACTCTACCGCCATATATTATACGTGAAAATAGATCTCTTCCTCTTGAATCTGCACCAAACAGATAGAGCCTAGCTTCAGGGTTGACTCCAAATAGATGTCTATTGCTAGAGAAAAGACCAAACAACTTATAGTTATCACCCCGAATAAATAGACTTAAAAAATATTGTTTACTCTTATCTTCTGTATATATTCTCTTTCTATTTTGATCAAGACTCGTCTTATACTTATACACAAAAGGCCTTAGATTAAAACCTTCCTTTGAATCAAAAAAATGTATCTTAGAAGGCGGAGCATAAGATAGCAACCTCTTCTCACTTCTATAGTGGTAGGGTGAGATGAATCCTGATAATATAGCGCTGAAATACAGCAAGAACAGAATAATAACTGAGATAGCTCCGCGCCTATGTCTTAATAGCTCTTTCATTTAACTCTTATCCTTGGATCTGAAAAGCCAAGTAAGATATCTGCAATAAGATTACCTCCTATAAGCATAAAAGAAGAGATAAGCATTGAACCCATAACAAGATATACATCCTGACTCCTTACGGCAGATAGCATTAAAGAACCAAGCCCAGGCCAATTACAGATAATCTCTGTTAATGCTGCACCGGACAACAGGCCTGATATCTGATATCCAAATATGGTTATCAGAGGGTTTATTGCGCTCCGTAATGCATGTATATAGGTAACCCTCTTCTCACTTATTCCCCGAGCACGCAGAGCAAGAATATAATTTGATCTTAATACTTCAAGCAGGTTGCCTCTCATTATTCTTATTAAAGATGCAATCGCTCCAAGAGATATAACCAGTGTAGGTATAATGAGATGCTTAAGTAGATCTAACGTCTTTGATAAAAAGCTTAACTCTGTAAAATTAGCAGACACCATACCCCCAAGAGGTAGTACTCCTGCTAAATATGCAAAGTAGAGTAGCAAAAAAGCCATAAAAAAAGTGGGGATAGAGAGCAATATATAAGATGAAAAAGATATCAATCTATCCCAAGCTCTATCTACTTTAACTGCAGCAATTATTCCAAGAGGAAGAGCTACCAACCAAGTAAAAAAGAACGATGCTGAGGTAAGAAGCAAAGTATTTAATACTCTCATTCCCAAAACTCTGGTAACAGGGATATTGTAAGTAAAAGAGTAACCAAAATCTAGATGCACTATACGCTTAAGCCAAGCAAAATACTGCACAATAACAGGCTTATCTAATTGATAAAGTTCTATATATTTCTCTATAGTCTCTTCAGATATCTGAGGATTAAGACGCATCTGGCTAAAAAAATTACCAGGTGTAAGATTTATAAATATAAAAGCAATTAAAGAGATAATAAGAATTAGAGGTAACGCCGTAAGAAATCTTTTAATAATATAGATTAGCATGCTATTATTCCTCGTTCTCTATTATGTAAATATTCTCCAAGTTATGAAAAGCTCCACCGTAAGAGTTGGGATCTAAGTTGCCAAACCTATCTCTTACCGCAAAGATACTCTCAGGTATAACAGTATATATAAGAGGAAGCTCTCTTGATACAATCTCCTGCCAGCTATCATAGATAGCCTTTCTCTTCTTTCTATCCAATATTTGAACACCCTCTTTAAATAACCTATCTATCTCTCTCTCCCAATTAGTAGAAGGACTGCTTTGCTTTGGATTCCAGATATGAAGATGGCCGCTTGAGAGCCAAATATTTGATGAAAAATGAGGCTCAATCCCGCCTGTAAAACCAAGTATAATTGCATCCCAATCATAGCTATTAGACAACTTCGTTACAAGATTGTTAAATTCAAGCGGTAAGAAGTTAACCTTAATACCTATATTTGCTAAGTCCTCTTTTATAAGCTCAGCAATTTTAACTCTAACGCTACTCTCTGCAGATGTAAAAAGATTGAAACTTAAGTCTTCTCCACTTGCATCCTCTAAGATACCATCAGAGTCGATATCAGAAAACCCCATACTCTTTAATAGCTCCCTTGCCTTATTTAAATCATATTCATACTCTCTTGTATCTGTATTATAAAAATAACCCGAAGAAGGAGAGAGCGGGCCAAACTGCGGATAACCAAATCCATTTAAAGCTATATCTATCATAGAAGACCTATCTAAAGCATAAGATACAGCCTCTCTAAATCTTTTATCTCTAAACCACTCTAATTTTTTCTTGTCTATATAATTCTTACCTGTCTCAGAATTAATACTATTATTTTGGTTAAAAACAATAAAGTTAGAACCAAATGCAGGTCCAGTCTCATAGATAGTAAATTTTTTATCTCCTTCTTCCGGTTTTAATATCGCATAATCATCACCTCTTAAAGAGTAAAAGTCGATCTCTGAATCAAGAAACTTTAAAAGTGCAGTATCGCTATTAGGGACTACAAGAAACCTGACACCTTTAAGGTAAGGTAATTTATTGTTATCTTCATCCTTTCTCCAATAATATCCATTTCTAACCAATTCAACAAGTTGGCCTGGAATATACCTAGAGAGCTTAAAAGGGCCAGTTCCTACAATATCACTTGGCTTTGAATCAAGAGTCCAAAAACTATTGAACTTACCCTTCCTAACAACATCTTCTAAGATATGCTTAGGCAAAATATTTATCCCCATAGCCATAAGAAAAGGAGCGTAGCTTGAAGAGAGAATAAATTTTACAGTATAATCATCTATCTTCTCTACTTTAAAAGGCTCACCATCTACCTTAAGTATATCTGATGCACTAGATGGAATTTTAGGATTATAGATAAGGCTGTTAAAAGTAAATACAACATCATCGGCACTGAAAGGCTTGCCATCATTCCATTTAACATCTTCCCTTAAATAGAATGTCCACTCTCTACCTCCCCGTTTTACCTGCCAAGATTTAGCCAGATTGGGTTCAGCCTCTTTTGTATAGACATTAGCTCTTGTCAGACCTTCAAAGATAAGTCCAGTAATTTCAGTAGTAGAAGTCTCTTTAGCTAGAACAGGATTAAATGATTTAGGATCAGATACTGAAGCAAAAGAGAGATAACCGCCATATTTAGAATTATCTTTCTCTGTTTCAAAACTCTTCTTCTCCCCTGCACATGAAGTAAGCAAGATAAGGAAGAGAAATAGTATTTTCATTGAGATTGTTCTGCAGTATTCTCCTGAGGCACTCTTTCCATTAAAGATCTACTCTTCTCTGTAGAGAGTTTTGCTAAGGTTATGCTCAATAATATAAATAACACTGCTAAGATAGACGTTGCTTTTACCAGCACAGTTGTAACTTTAGGTCCAAATACTGATTGAAAAGCACCCCCTAAAGCCTCAGAGAGCCCGCCACCTTTACCGCTCTGCATTAATATCACAGTAACAAGTGTAATGCAGACAATCAAATATATCACAATCAAAAAAGTATACATACTCTAACCTCCGTTATTTATTTATACTTAAACCTTTCTTAACTATAGTAGAGAAACTATCTACCTCTAGGCTTGCTCCTCCAACAAGTACGCCATCTAAGTCTTCTTTCTTCATCAACTCTTCTATGTTTTCAGCTTTAACGCTTCCACCGTAAAGAATAGAAGTGCTATCTGCCGCTTCTTGATCATACTTTGTGGCTAACTCTGCTCTTATAAAAGCATGTACCTCTTGAGCCTCTTGGGGGGTTGCATTCTTACCTGTCCCTATAGCCCAGACAGGCTCATAAGCTACTACTATCCTGGCTAAATCTTCTTTAGATATATCTTTAAGGCCTCCCAACAGCTGAGTCTTAACAACATCTTCCATCTTACCCTCTTCTCTCTCTTCTAAGCTTTCGCCTATACAGAATATAACTTCTAAATTATTATCAAGAGCCAATCTTATCTTCTGATTTACGATAGAATCGTCTTCACCAAAATACTTTCTTCTTTCAGAATGACCTATAATTGTATATTTACAACCTGCGTCTTTAGCCATTAATACTGATATCTCACCAGTATAAGCTCCGGAAATTTCAGAGTGCACGTTCTGTGCACTTAAATCTATATTGCTATCTAAGAGTGCATCACCAACGCAACTTAAAGCTGTAGCTGGCGGTGCCAAAACTATCCTAGCTTCTTCAATATCTATAAGTTCGCGTTTAAGGCCATTGGTCAGCTCAAGCGCCTCCTTAATAGTTTTGTTCATCTTCCAATTCCCAGCAAATATTAAATCTCTAGCCATTTTTATATCTCCTTTAATGCCTCAATTCCTGGTAAAATCTTACCTTCAAGATACTCAAGTGAAGCTCCGCCTCCAGTTGAAATATGAGAAAACTTCTCTGCCATATCCATCTTCTCAATGCAAGCAGCTGTATCTCCGCCACCTATAACTTTAACAGCCTGCACGCTAGCTAAAAATTGAGCTACATCTCTTGTCCCATGCGAAAATGCTTCAATCTCAAATATTCCAAGAGGCCCATTCCAGACAACTGTCTTAGCATCTTTTAACTCTTCTTTAAATAACTCTCTTGTCTTCTTGCCTATATCTATTGCAATCTTACCTTCTGGAATATTTAAATCAACCTCTTCTGTAACTGCCCCCTCTTTTATCTCATCTACAACAATATGATCTAACGGCAATATTATCTTCTTACCCTTGCTCTCTGCTAAAGAGATGAGTTCTTTTGCAAGCTCTATCTTATCCTCTTCAAGCTTTGATAAACCAATATTGACTCCAGAAGCCTTTAAAAAAGTATAGGCCATACCTCCGCCTATTAATATCTTATCAGCAATATTTAAGAGGTTTTTTATAACCTCTATCTTGTCTGATACTTTTGCTCCCCCTAATATTGCATAGAAAGGATGCTCGGGATCTTGGAGAATCTTCTGGAAGTACTCCATCTCTTTCATTAGTAAAAATCCAGCTCCGGCAGGAAGATAATTAGCAACCCCTACAACCGATGCGTGAGCACGATGTGAAGAACCAAAAGCATCATTAATAAAGACGTCTCCTAAGAGAGCCAGCTCTTTTGCAAAAGCAGGGTCATTTTCAGTCTCTTCTTTATGAAACCTTACATTTTCAAGCAACAGCACTTCGCCATCTTCTAATCCATCTGATGCCTCTTTAACATCTTGACCTATACAGTTATCTACTTTTTTAACTTCTTGGCCCAACAACTCGCTCAGCCTATACCTTACAGGATCAAGCCTTAAATTATCTAAAACCTTGCCTTTAGGACGACCTAGGTGGCTCATAAGAATAACCTTGGCGCTATTTTCAAGAGCATAGTTAATCGTAGGAAGCGCTGCTCTTATCCTTGTATCGTCAGATATTCTTAAATCACTAGTCAAGGGCACATTAAAATCAACCCTGATAAGGACCCTCTTACTTTTAAGATCCATATCTCTTATAGTCATCTTAGCCATAATTACCTCCATTCTCTTAGAATCACAAACCGATGATTATCTTCTCGATTATATATTTTCAGCAAGAAATGTCAACGAAATTGAAGAGAAGACCATCTACTAGATAAAGAATAGGCTATTAGCCTAATCAGTTTTAAATAGGTGTTCTCTCTTCGCTTACAACAAGATCTAAGAAATTTCTTAGCTTTCTTGATCTTACAGGATGGCGAAGCTTTCTCAATGCTTTCGCTTCAATCTGACGTATCCTTTCACGAGTAACATTAAACATCTTACCAACCTCTTCCAGAGTCCTAGGGCAGCCATCTCCTACTCCAAATCTATATTGCAATACAGACTTCTCACGCTCTGTAAGAGAACTTAATACGCCATCAAGCTGCTCTTTAAGCATTGAATATGCTGTTGCATTGGCAGGAGATATAGCCTTCTTATCTTCAATAAAATCTCCAAAATGTGTATCACCTTCATCGCCTATAGGAGTCTGAAGTGATATCGGAGTCTGGGCTATCTTCATTATGTTCTTAACTTTATCTATTGGTAACTCTAAATCCTTAGAAAGCTCTTCAGGATTTGGTTCTCGACCTTGAGTTTGAACAAAGTTTCTAGAAACCCTGACAAGCTTATTAATAGTCTCAGTCATATGAACCGGTATCCTTATGGTCCGAGATTGATCAGCTATAGCGCGTGTAATAGCCTGACGAATCCACCAAGTAGCATAAGTAGAGAACTTATATCCCCTTCTATACTCAAACTTCTCAACAGCCTTCATAAGTCCTATATTCCCTTCTTGAATAAGGTCTAAAAAAGAGAGACCTTTATTTGTATACTTCTTTGCAATGCTCACAACAAGTCTTAAGTTGGCCTCTATAAGATTGCGCTGAGATTCAATATAATAGATCTCTTTTCTTCTTATATCGTTAAGACGCCTCTTTACCATCTCTTTAGACTCAATAAATATAATCTCCACTTTTTTAATCTCTCTCTTCAGACTAGATACCTCGTCTCGTCTCTTTTTAATCTTTCTAAGCTTTTCGATCTGTCTTATTTTCCTCTGAGACTTATCTATTATACGCACATAAAACCTAATTGAATCTTCCATCCGCTCTAAAGACTTACCCGTAAACTCAAACTCTTTTAAAATCTGATATATAGTCTCTTCATTTTTAGAAAGCTTTAAACGTCTGAGAAGCTTTTTGACCTTATTTATATTTTTTTCACGAGGAGTAGACTCATCCTCATCTATATAATCATCAAAATTAAGCTCTTCATCTAAAACCTTTTGAGTAATATCTAGAGCCACATTCTTGGCTATCTTACATTTATATATAGCCTCTTTATATGTCTCCTTTTTCTCTTCTATATCCTTTGCAATAGTAACTTCTTGCTCTCTCGTAAGAAGAGGTACCTGGCCCATCTGTTTTAAGTAGAGTCTTACCGGATCTTCAATATGAACCCCGGGAGATGTATCATTATTTTGATTTGGAAGCTCATTAAACTTAACAGTCTCCTCTTCCTCCTCTTCTTTTTTAGCTGAATCTACTATTTTAATATTCTCATTTCCTAAAATTGTGAGTATATCGTCAATCTCATCAGACGATATAACCTTATCTGAAATCATGCTGTTAACCTCTTCATAAGTAAGGAAGCCTTTTTCTTTACCCAACGATAGAAGCTTACCCAAGCTCTTCTCTTTTAACTTTCCACCCATGATAATAGCCTCCTATATTGTTACCTTTTTTTTCTTTATCTCGTTTAATTCTCTAAATAACTTATCTACCTTTTTCCCATCTGAACCCTTTTGAGCTTTTTTAATCTCTTCTTCTAAAAAATTGCAGTAACTCTCTATCTTTTTAATCTTAAGATTTACTATACATTGATTTAAATGTTCTTGAAAAACATCCTCCGACAATTCTAAATCATCAGCCATAATCTCAGCTAATATTTGCGCCCCTTCTTTAGAGACAATATTAAGCAGATTGGCCAACTTTAATCTATTATTGTCGGGATATATATCATATATAATTTTAACTAAACTTTTAATCTCATCGGTTATAAACTCATCTGAATCTAAAACTTCTTTTATCTCCGGTATAAGCTCACTATTGTTTAACATAATAGAAACCAAGGAGGCTTCTACAGGTAAACAGCTCTTCTTTTGTAAGACTTCTTTTTCAAAATTATCTTTTTTAATTTTTCCAGACTTTGCATTAAACTCATCCCATAAAACTCTCTCTTCAAAGCCCATCTTGTTAGACAATTCTTTCATATGCTCCGCTCTTACAAGGTGGCTGTTAATCTTCTTAAGAGAAGCAAACATCTCATTTATGATACTTATTCTAGAATCCAAAGATTCTATACCATAGATATTTCTTAGAACATCTAACTTATAATCAAAGATACCCTTTCTTGCTTCCAGCAGCTTTAAGAACTCTTCTCTCCCTTTCTCTTGAATAAAACTATCAGGGTCATAACCTTTAGGCAACATCACAGCGCTAGCCTTAATCCCAGACTCAAACACAATATCCAAACCTCTTAAAGATGCAATCTGGCCTGAATCGTCACCATCGTAAACAATTATCGCTTCATCACTATATCTCTTTAAGAACCTTACCTGATCATGAGTTAAAGCGGTACCTAGAGAGGCTGCTGCATTCTTTATCCCAGACTGATAAAGCATTATCATATCTAAATAACCTTCAACAATTATAGCGACCTTCTCACTCTTTATGCTATCCAATGTCACATCTATACCATAAAGTGTCTTCCCCTTCTGATAGATAGGCGTCTGAGGTGAATTGAGATATTTAGGCATAGCTTTTGAGAATACCCTTCCTCCAAAACCAATTACTTTTTTGTTATGATCTATTATAGGGAATATCAATCTGTCTCTAAATATATCGTAGATACCTTTCCCGTCTTTCGATCTAACAGAGAGCCCAGATTTTATTAAAAAATCATCATTATAGCCGCTCTCTTTAAGTTTCTCACTCAGAGATCCCCAACTATTGGGCGCATAACCAAGATTAAAACACTTTATAGTCTCTTCTTTTAAGCCCCTACGTTCCATATAATCTCTACAACTCTTCCCTGAAGATAGAGCTGCTGCCTTAGAATAGAACTCTGATGCTTTTCTATTTAAATCGAAAAAAGCACTTAAGTCCTCTCCTCGCTTCTGCTCTGGGATATCGATACCAACCAAAGAAGCAACATAATTGACAGCCTCAACAAAAGACATAGATTGATGCTTCATCAAAAAGTGAAAAACATTACCCCCTTCCCCGCATCCAAAGCAATGAAAGATCTGTTTTTGAGGCGAGACAACAAAAGATGGTGTCTTCTCATGGTGGAATGGGCAGAGACCTTTAAAATTACCGCCAGTCTTTTTGAGGTGAACGAAAGAGTCTATCACTTCGACTATATCGGCTCGCTCTCTGATATCATTGATTACATTCTCTGCAATAGCCATGCTATTTACTCAGCCTCCTAATCCTTTTAAATCCAGAACACTCTATAAAGTTAAGCTTACCTTTCTTCTCTACTCTATCAAAAAGAAGGTTTAAACCTAAATTGTCTGACGATATATGACCCGCTATTATTGCATTAAGATGAGCCTCTTTTACTTTTTTCAGATGCTCCTCAGATAAATGCATACATACAATTGTTGAAACACCGCTATCTGCAATCTTGCCAAACACCTCTTTTGATGTCTCTGTACCACCTGTCATATCAACAAGTATCTTAGACGCCTTGCTCTTCTTATTTCCAACTATTATCTTAGGGCCTACATTAATAGAGGCTGCATCCTGATACTCTTTAAGTGTAAATAATATATCGACAACATCACTTAAGGTTCTAGGCTTCTTCCTGTTAAATAATCCTGTTAGATAAGTATTAACACAGTTATCTGCAGCTGTATGAATGCTCATAAAAGGAACCTCTAAAATCTCGGCAAAAGCCACCGCTCTTGTATGATTAGTAGGCAACAACCTTCTAGAGACCTCTTCGATTCTCTCAGAAATTAATGCTTCAGATATACTTGTCGACACCCCTAAACTCGAAAGTACATTAGCATGCACGCTCATAACATCTGATAAATTAGCAAGGCCTTTACCTTCAGGGTGATGAGATATGGCTAAATCTATTTTTTTTCCCCGCTCTCTTAATCTATCCGCTAAGAGAATCTCAGGACCCTCTATATCTATACCTACTATAACATTCTTAATCTCAGTCTCAGGATCACCAAACAGTATTCTAGTATCACTGAAAGGGCTCTTGAGCTTCTCAATATCAAAATAGCTCTTATCTCTCTCATCCATCTTTTTATACTCTTCTTCTCTGCTTTTAAGTATTTTAGAGATCTCGGCTTTACCGCGAGGGTCGTTCTCAATACCAATGCGGACAACTTCTTCGTAAAGCTTCCTTAATTTCATATTAAGCGCCTCCAGGTGTAATTAGTTGTAAGACTTTCCCAAGCATACCGTAGACTGCATTGGGTATAGGCATTATAAATTTATGGGTTACGCTTCCGCCTATCCAATGCCTAAAACCCCATAGGTTTAGATAGTAAAAGACTCTCGTAAATACACCCGTCCACAGCAATCCAGACAAAATTCCGATAAGCCCAGCTACTATCTCAGCTATACCTAAATGCGGCCTTATATCAAGAAATCTATCTATAAATACTCCTAATAGTTTTAATATTAAAACTACAACAACTACAGTAGAGAGCATTCCTAAGCTATATACTATATTGTTATTAAATCTTTGAGCCAAATATTCATAAAAATTGCCCAACCTATAAAACATAAAAACCCCCACCCCAACAGATAATAAGCTATATAAAGCTGGAAATATTCCCTTTTTTCTTCCCCTTATATATCCAAATCCGCAGGCTATTCCTGCTATTAGATCTATGAATCCAAATTCCAGTTTTTTATTCCTCCTATTACCTTCTTTATAAAGTGTAACATATAATTAAGCCTTGTCAAATTGCCCTAATGATTATTTTAATATATAATAAAAGACTATGCATACTTTATTAAGTAGTACATTAAAAACCTTAGAAAATCTAATTCAACCCAAGTATTGTATCTTCTGCATGAATAGAATTCTAGCAAAAGATAGTCTAGTTATATGCCCAAACTGTAGATCTAAGATCAAAAGAGATAACCCTTATTCCTATGCTAACTACGGTAACTATACCTATAATAATCTAATCAAAAAAAACTTTTCTAAAGATGAGACAGATATACTTCGAGTCTACTATCCTTTTAAATATAAAGGGCTTATCCAAGATGGATTACAGAGATTTAAATACAACAGAGAGCTTGGTCTATTAAATTATTTCTCAGAAGAACTCTATCTATTTTTTAAAGAAACAATATCAATAAATGAAAATATAGATTTTATAAGTTATGTACCTTTGCACCGCAAAAAACTAAGAGAGAGAGGTTTTAATCAAGCAGAACTCCTAGCAAAAAAACTATCAAAAAAGACAGAGATAAGACTACTCAAAGACCTATTACATAGAAAAGTATACACTCCTTCACAGAGCAAGCTCTCTAAAGAAGAACGCAGGATAAATATGGACGGCGTATTTGGGGTAAACTTAAAATATAAAAATATAATTAGAAACTCAAAAGTTTTGCTAATCGATGATATAATTACAA
>CAYRCW010000027.1:0-13049 GCA_964422895.1 uncultured Planctomycetia bacterium
AATAATAGAACTTGAACTCTTAATTATATTATATTATATTATATTTAATATTAATGTAATATAAAGCATAAGGAGGTGCCTGATGCCAGGATATGACCCAAATTTAGATGAGCGTATTTTTTCAAAGACTTGGGAATCTGAGTTAGAGCGTTTAACAATTAGTGTCTATTCTTATAATAAGGGTGCAAAGAAACTCCAGATTGCTCGTGAGAATATGTCTAGCCAGGGTGAGTTTAGATATGCTAAGATGGGCCGCTTAACAAAAGAAGAGCTGGAGAATATATTACCTCTAATGCAGGAAGCACTTCAAAATATGGACTAGTTTTTATTGTAGCATATTTACAATTAGATATTTTACTATCTCTATGTCTAAGAAATTAATTACTAAGTCAAAGTATATGTCAGGATTACAATGTCCTAAGTATCTATGGATAAAAGAGCATATGTCTGAAAAGATACCTGGCGTAGATCTTGAGCTCCAATTTAGATTTGATCAAGGCAAAGAGGTTGGTGATATAGCAAAAAGAATATATCCCGAAGGCGTAGATCTAAGTGATTCTGATTTTAATCTCAATATCAACCGTACTCAACATCTAATAGAGAAGCGGCAGACTATATTTGAAGCAGGGATACGGATTGACAATATTTATTCTAGGATAGATATTTTAAATCCTGTTGAAGAGGATAGCTGGGATATTATAGAGGTTAAAAGTTCTATGAAGGTTAAGAACGAACATTATGAGGATATTGCTTTTCAAAGATATTGCCTTGTCAAAAAAGGTCTTAAGATCAGAAAGACATACCTTATGCATATAAACCCCAACTTCATAAAACAGGGAGAGGTTGATCCTTACAAGTTTATGTTATCTGAAGACGTAACAGATAATGTGGATAGTATAGCTCATTGTGATATAAAATCTAGGATAGAGAGCATGGCTCTGCTGGCATCAGATGAGACTATGCCTGATATTAAGATTGGGCCACAATGCTTTAGTCCTTATGAATGCAGTCTTAAAGATTACTGTTGGCAATTTATTCCCCCTAAAGATAATGTATTTGTTTTTAATAGAGGCAGATCTTTAGGTTTCGAATTTATTGAAAGAGGTATTTTAGAGCTTAAAGATGTAGATAATGAAGAGGATTTAAACGACAAGCAGAAAATTCAACTTAAGAGTCATCTAAGTAACGATATCCATATTAACAAAGATGCTATAGCTAATTTTTTAGGTAAACTAAAGTTCCCTCTCTACTTCATTGATTTTGAGACTATAAAGTCTGCAGTGCCTGTATATGATAAATCTAGTCCCTATGAAGATATACCGTTTCAATATGTACTTTATATTTTAAAAGATGAGAATAGTAAGCCTGAGTTGCTTAGTTATCTTTCTAAATCCAAAGAAGACCCTCGCAAGAATGTAGTTCAAAGCTTGAGCGAGACCATTAAAGCAGATGGTTCAATAGTGGCCTATTTTGCAGTTTTTGAGAAAAAAGTTCTTAATAAAGCTACAGAGGCTTATCCGGAATATAGAGATTGGTTTGAATCTATCCAGAACAATTTTTTAGATTTATATGAACCATTTAGAGATTATTACTATTATAACCCAACACAACAGGGGAGCAATTCTCTTAAGAAGGTTCTACCTGCTATTACAGGTAAAGGTTATCAAGATTTAGACATATCTAATGGTGCTGTTGCAAGTATAAGCTACTTTAATGCCACCTTGAAAGATGCTTTAGGTGCTAAAGAACGGGATAGCCTTTATATGGCTTTAGAAGAGTACTGTGGGTTAGATACGAAAGGTATGATAGATATAATCGATGGATTAAAAGCAATGGTAGCATAATCGTCTCTCTCCAGTAAGCCTTAGTCTGAGCATTCACCTTGTATAAAAATAGTATATATCATATAATTAAAAGCTATGATAAAAGAGGCTATAAAACTACTTTTAAGAGGGGAGAATCTGAATGAGCAGCTCACAAAAGCTGTGATATCTGAGATTATGGAGGGTAAGCTCTCTCCAGTACAGATTGCTGCTTTTTTAACAGGCTTAAGAATTAAAGGTGAGACCGACGTAGAGATATCCTCTGCTGCTTCGGTAATGAGAGAGAGATCGATACGGCTATATCCTAAAGTAGATAAGATTATAGATACCTGTGGTACAGGGGGAGACAATTTACAGACTTTAAACGTCTCTACTTTAGTTGCTCTTGTTGTATCGGCTTATGGTGTGGCTGTTGCGAAACACGGTAATAGGTCTGTCTCTAGTTCTTGTGGCAGCGCTGATCTAATAGAGGCTCTAGATATACCGTTACTTAAAGATAAAGATGTCATAGAGAGAGGAATAGAAAGAGTAGGGTTTGGCTATATATTTGCACCTTACTTCCATCCTGCTATGAGATTTGCTATGCCAGTTAGAAAAGAACTTGGTATCCGTACTATTTTCAATGTTTTAGGTCCATTGGCTAATCCTGCAAGCCCAGCATATCAGATATTGGGGGTATATAATAGAGACTTAATTCCAGTTATCATAAGAGCGCTTAAAACTTTAGGTCTTAAAGGAGCGCTTGTTTTCCATGCTCAGGATGGAATGGATGAGATATCAATCTCATCAGACAGTGACTATGCTCAATTGATAGATGGCAATATTTCAAAGGAGATATTAACTATTACACCATCTGAATATGGGATTAAAAAAGTTGGCCTAGAATCATTAAGGGTTAAAAATCTAGAGGACTCTTTAGCTAAAGCAAGAAAAGTTATAAGTGGTGAAGATTCTCCAGAACTAGATATAGTAGCATTAAATAGCGGTTGGGCTCTCTATGTACTTAAGGAGGTCTCTAGTAGTATGGAAGGTTTTAGAAAAGCAAAAGAGCTGCTTATAGGTAAGAGAGTTTTAGAAAAGATAGAAGAAATAAAGGATTACTATAGGAATGTCTCTATTAAATAAAATATTACTTGCTAAAAAAGATCAGATAAAGGAGGCGAAAGAGAGGCTGCCTTTAGCTGAGATTAAAAAAGAGGTAGAAAAAGCTACTACTGTGAATGGTCGTTTTCTCAAAGCTTTAAAGAGTGAAGATCATAATATTAAGATTATTGCTGAGATAAAAAAAGCTTCTCCTTCGGCAGGAGAGATATTAAGTTCTGATTACGATTTACTTGATCTGGCTAAGATCTATCGGATGAACGGTGCAAGGTGTATCTCAGTTTTAAGTGAAGAGAGTTTTTTTAAAGGTTCTCTTTGGGACTTAAAGTTGGTTAAAGAGACTATAAATATTCCTGTTTTAAGGAAAGATTTTATAATAGATGAATATCAGGTTTATGAGAGTAAGTATTTTATGGCAGATGCAATATTATTAATAACTAGAATTCTTGAATCTGGAGAATTACTTAGATTCTCAAGTTTAGCTAGGAATCTGGGTTTAGATGTGCTCTTTGAAGTTCACGATGTTTCGGACCTAGATAAGGTTGCAGATTTAAACCCGGACATTATTGGTGTTAATAATAGAGATCTAGAGAGCCTGGAAGTTAACTTCTCTAATTCAGAAGAACTTATTGGGCAAATACCAAAAGATGTATTCAAGATCTCTGCGAGCGGCATCAAGAGCTACAATGATATTCTCTATCTTAAGAGCTTAGGTGTGGACGGATTTTTGATCGGAGAATCCATACTGAAGGCAGATGATAAAGCAGGTTATATAAGAGGTTTATTAGGTTATGGTAAGAGTTAAATTTTGCGGAATAAAATCATTGCCCGATGCTTTAGCTGCTGCTAGATTGGGTGTAAATGCCTTAGGTTTTATATTTGTAAAAGATACACCTCGCTATATTGATCCTCTTGAAGCTGCTGAGATTATTAACGCTCTATCTCCTTTGATTATGAGAGTAGGTGTGTTTGTAAATTCAGATATATCTGAAGTAGAAGAGATAGCTGCTAAATGTAGATTGGATATAATTCAATTGCATGGTGAGGAGAGCAGTGAGTTTTGTTCTAAAATAAAAGAGAGATATAGAGTTATAAAGACTCTAAAAGTAAAAGACGAAATTATAATAGATGAGGTTTCAAAATATCTAGATACTGTTGATGCGATACTTCTTGATACCTTTAGTGAGAGAGCTCTTGGAGGGACAGGCAAGAGTTTCAATTGGGATATAGCTAGAGAATTAAGAAGCTGTGGTATACCTATTATCTTATCAGGTGGTCTTAATTCTGAGAATATAAAAGCTGCCATAAAAGAGGTAAACCCTTATGCGGTAGATGTCTCATCAGGTATTGAGAAGAGCCCTGGAGTTAAAGATCATGAGCTAATGGGGAAGTTTATAGCTTCATTGTGGGAAGAAGAATGGGGCTTATAAGGAGGGCTAGTCCTGTAAAACTAATAATTGCTATGCTTACAAAAAAAATAGATCTATTTAATAAAGCAGAGAAAATCTTAGCTACTAAGTTTGGAGAGATAGATTATAGAAGCGGGTTGATTGATTTCGATGTTACGGATTACTATAGAGGTGAGATAGGAGATAGACTGCTTAGAAAGTTTATCAGCTTTAAGCAATTGATATTGCCAGATAGATTGAGAGACATAAAGCTCTATACGAACAAGTTAGAAAAGAGATTTACGCATAATGAGAGCAGGGAGCTAAATGTAGATCCTGGTTATATTAATGAGGGTAAAGTAGTTTTAGCGTCTACAAAAGATAATCTTCAAAGGCTCTATTTAGGTAAAGGTGTCTATGGGGAAGTAACCTTATATCTTAGAGACGGAGAATATCAGAATTTTCTTTGGACATATCCTGATTATAAAAAATCTGAATATAAAGAAGTATTTAAAGAGATAAGAGTTCTGCTTCGTAAGCAGATTGGAAGGTGATATATGTTACCAGATAAAAAAGGATATTTTTTAGATTTTGGAGGGAAGTTTGTTCCCGAAACTCTAATGGGAGCCTTAAGTGAATTAGAGGATAACTACAAGAGGATAGCTAAAAGTGTAAAGTTTAAGAATACCTTGAATAACTATCTTAAAGATTATGTTGGTAGGCCAACACCTCTATATTTTGCTAAGAACATCTCTAAGAAGTTAGGTTTTAAAGTATATCTTAAGAGAGAAGACCTTGCTCATACAGGAGCTCATAAGATAAATAATACAATAGCACAAGTGCTCTTAGCAAAGATGATGGGCAAGAGACGTATAATAGCAGAGACAGGAGCAGGCCAGCATGGAGTAGCTACAGCAACAGCTGCAGCGCTGTTTGGCTTGCCTTGTATTGTCTATATGGGTAAAGAGGATATAAGAAGGCAGAGCTTGAATGTATTTAGGATGAAGCTTCTAGGAGCAGAAGTAATAGAGGTAGTTTCTGGTAGCTGCACTCTAAAAGATGCTATAAACGAAGCAATGAGAGACTGGGTAACAAACATAGAGAATACATATTATGTTTTAGGTTCAGTCATGGGGCCACATCCTTATCCTATGATCGTAAGAGATTTTCAGACTATTATAGGAACAGAAGCAAAGCTCCAGATTAAGAGAGTCGAGAAAAGACTGCCAGACTATCTCATAGCTTGTGTAGGAGGCGGAAGCAATGCTATTGGATTGTTCCATCCTTTTTTCAAAGATAAGACAGTAAAATTTATCGGAGTTGAAGCAGCAGGAGAAGGATTAAATACGCATAAACATGGTGCCACTCTCTCTAAAGGTAAGATAGGTGTTTTTCAGGGTTCCAAGAGTTACTTGCTTCAAGACAATGATGGGCAGGTAGATATTGCTCATTCAATTTCAGCTGGTCTTGACTATCCTGGAGTAGGCCCAGAGCATTCTTACTATAAAGACATAAAACGTGCAGAGTACTATGCTGTAACTGATAAGGTAGCACTCTTAGGTTTTAAATTTCTCTCTGATTTAGAGGGTATAATACCTGCTTTAGAGTCTGCTCATGCAATAGGCTATATAATTAAAAAGAAAAGTAAATTTAAATCTAAAGACATTGCAATTGTATGTTTATCCGGCAGAGGTGATAAAGATATAGGTATTGTAAGGGAGTATATAGCATGACAGACCTTAATAACAAATTAGCAGAAAAAATATCTAGGGGCAGTAAGTTGTTTATACCCTATATAACGTTCTCTTATCCTAATCTAAAGTTATTCCATGATATTTTGAATCTATTCCAGGATAGCGGGGCTGATGCGATTGAGATAGGGATACCTTTCTCTGATCCTGTTGCAGATGGACCTACTATACAGAGATCGTCTGCTATAGCTCTTAAGATGGGGGCTTCACTTAGAAAGGCATTTAGCGAGCTAAAGAGAGTGAGAGATAAGCTAAATATTCCTACTCTATTTATGAGCTATTACAATCCTATCTTAGCAATAGGCGTAGATAGATTCTTAGAGCTTTCAAAGAGTTCTAAGCTTAGCGGTGTTGTAATACCAGATCTTCCGCTAGAAGAAGCTAGCAGTCTTACTAAAGAAGCAGAAGCTGTTAATCTTGCTCTAGCATCTTTTATTTCACCTACTACATCAAGCAAAAGAATAAAAGAGATAGATAGAGGGTGTAGCGGTTTTATCTATTATGTATCTTCAACTGGTGTCACAGGTGTTAAAGATATTTTTTCAAACGCTACTATTAGTAGAATAAGAACTGTTAAAAAACTTACTACTAATCCGCTTTGCGTTGGTTTCGGAGTTTCAAAAGAGAGACAGGTTTGGGAAATAAAAAAGGTAGCCGACGGAGTTATTATAGGGAGTGCGATTATTAAGATCATTGATAGAAATTTAAAAGAGAGAAATAGAATGATGAAAGACTTGAGTTTGTTTTTTAAAAAGATAAGGAAAGTCTTAGATGAGTAGAATATTGGCGCTAGATTTTGGAGCTAAGAGAGTTGGTGTTGCTATCTCCGACCCCCTTGGCATATTTGCTCAAGGTTTAGATACTCTTTATGTTCGAGGCAAGGCAGACCTCTTAACTAAACTATCTAAATATTTTAATAGCTATGAGATAAGTGAAGTTATAATAGGAAACCCTCTCAATAGTAGAGGAGAAGATTCTAAAGGTTCTCTTGAGATAAAAAAGTTTGCTAAGATTCTTACCGAGAATAGAGATGTTAAAGTGACACTGTGGGATGAACGCTATTCTACAAAAGAGGCTGAGATGACTTTAAAGAGTTTAAATAGTAGAAATATAAAATCTCAAGTTGATAAAGTTGCTGCTCAGATAATACTACAGTCGTATTTAGAAAGGATAAGAAGTGAAAGGGGCATTTAGGATACTTAAGGTCTGGGGTATAGATTTAGATATCCACATAACATTTCTTATATTACCTATCTTTTTTTGGTATATGCATGGATTTACAGGCCTCTTTGTAATCTTTGCAGTATTTACATGTGTTGCAGCTCATGAGTTAACTCATAGCGTTGTTGCAAAGAGCTTTGGCATTCAAGTAGATAGGATAACATTACTCCCTATAGGGGGCATAGCAAACATGCGATCTCTCCCTCAGACACCTAAAGAAGAGTTTATGATATCTATATCGGGTCCTCTATTTAATATTATATTGGCAATCATACTTTATCTACCTCTAAAAAGTATACTAGGTTTTGATGTTTTGATGAACCCCAGCCTCAACTCTTGGCCAGGAGCCATTGCTTATGCTTTCTGGATTAATCCTGTATTAGCAGGTTTCAACCTTTTGCCGGCTTTTCCAATGGATGGTGGCAGAATATTTAGATCACTTCTTGCAACAAAATTATCTTATAAAAAGGCTACTAAGATAGCGGCTCTATTTGGACATATATTTGCAGTTATATTTGCTTTTATAGCGTTATCTATGCAACCGCCGAACTTTATACTACTACTGATAGCTTTATTTATATTTCAAGCTGCATCACAAGAAAATTCAACAGCTGTTCTAAAGGATGCCTTGGATAGGGTAAGAGTAGGAGATGTCTTAGTAGAGGATTTCTATACTCTATCTTCTGAAGCTAGCATCGAAGAAGCATTAAATATTGCTTTGCATGCCCATCAAAAAGATTTCCCCGTGTTAGATCTAGATAACAACACGGTTGGCTTCCTGCCGCATGAAAAGATAGCAGTAGCAGTAAAGAGCAAAGAGCTTGATAGGAAAGTAGGAGATCTCATGATAAAAGAAAGTGCTTACTTAGAAAGCAAGGATCTGCTCTCTAAATCATATATAAAGATTGAGAACAATGGATTAAGAGCGTTGCCGGTTATAGATAACGGGATCTTAAGAGGTGTATTGACCTTAGAAGATATAAGCAAGGCCTATACGCTCTATTCAAGAAATAATAATAGGAGGTAGATTTACAATGTTATACTATCCAGATATTAAGATAGCACCTTCAATACTCTCAGCAGACTATGCCAACCTAGGACGAGATATTAAGGATTTAGAAGCCAAAGGCATAGATATGCTCCATATTGACATTATGGATGGTCACTTTGTGCCAAATTTAACTATAGGTCCTGGAGTAGTAAAAGATATAAGAAAGACTACTAAATCGGAATTAGACGTACATCTCATGATTGAAAATCCAGAGTTTTTTATTCCAAAGTTTATCGATGCTGGAGCTGATATAATAAATTTTCACGTTGAAGTTTTTTTAGAAGATAAAAAGTTAGACTTAAACAAGCTTCTAAAGGTGTATAATGGGATAAAAGGTGTTCGCGTGGGGTTAACAATAAATCCACCTACAGAGGTCACTTATTTTAAAGATATTCTTCGTAGTATAGAGCTAGACTTTATACTTATTATGTCAGTAAATCCTGGTTTTGGTGGCCAAGATTTTATAGTTCAGGTTTTAGAGAAAGTGAAAACATTGAGAGAAGAGTATGGTTTTAAAGGTGATATTCAGATAGACGGTGGTATAAATGCAGATACATCAATAGCTGCATTAGAGGCAGGGTGTAATATTTTGGTTTCGGGAAATTATATACTAAAAGCTTCCGATAGGACTTATGCTATAGATAAGCTTAAAGATAATATATTTAATTATAAGGGAGGAGTTAGATGATAAGGTTTGGTACCGATGGATGGCGCGCTATTATTGCAGAAGAATTTACATTTAAAAATGTAAAGAGAGTAGTAGAGGCGTATGCTAAGAATTTGAAATCAAAAAAAAGAAAAAACTTAAAAGTTGCAATTGGTTTTGATACAAGGTTTCTCTCTCCTGAATTTGCTAAAACAGCAGCATCAGTATTGGCTAAAGAAGGTATAAAGGTTGAAATCTTTAAGGAAGTACTTCCTTCGCCTGCTCTCTGTCTTGCAATAATAGAGAGAAAGCTATCGGGAGGTCTTATGATAACTGCAAGCCATAATCCTTATAACTTTAATGGTATAAAGATAAAGACTGAAAAAGGTTCGCCTGCCTTAGCTGAAGATACAAGGAGAGTAGAGAAGCTGATTAAGGAGGCATCTGGAAAGGAGCTTAATTTTGAAAAAGCTAAAAAGTCAGGAAAAATAGAAGAGATTGCGTACAAAAAAGATTATCTTAAACGTCTTAAATCGTATGTAAACTTCACTTTAATAAAGAAAAAAAAATTAAAGATAATCCATGATTCTATGTACGGTGCTGGAGGAGATCTTATAGAAGAGCTATTTAAAAATACTGCTGTCTCTGTTGATTCTTTTAGAGCTGAAATCAATCCTTCTTTTTGCGGGATAAGCCCTGAGCCGATATCTAAAAATCTAGACTTGATAATAACAGAGATGAAAAAAAGAGAGCACGATCTAGCTCTTGTTACAGATGGAGATGGAGATAGAATAGGGGCGGTTTTGCCAGGCGGTAAGTTTTTGACTCCTGGATGGATAATGGCTCTGCTTTTAATACATTTTGTCAAAAATAGAAAAGAGAGAGGCGTAGTAGTAAAGACGCTCTCTAATAGCTCTCTTATAAAGAATATAGCCTCTGAGTATGGTCTTAAAATCTATGAAACCCCTGTTGGTTTTAAACATATTGCGCAGATAATGCAAGAAGAGGATGTTCTCATAGGTGGTGAAGAGTCGGGAGGTATTGGGTTTAAGAATTATATACCTGAGAGAGATGGTATTTTAAGCGGATTATTGCTTATTGAGATGATGGCCTACGAAGGCAAGGGCATTGAAGATATCATAGCTAGCGTTGAGAAAAAATTTGGGAGATATCATTATCAGAGAATAGATATGCATTATCCAGACAGATTAAAACCAAAATTGTTTAAAGAATTTAAGCGCAAAAAGATAAAGAAAATAGCAGGTTATGATGTTATAAATTATGAGAATTATGATGGTGTAAAATTTACGCTTAGAGATGGTAGCTGGCTTATATTTAGATTGTCTGGTACTGAGCCTATATTGAGGATCTATTCAGAGTCAAAATCTATTAAAAAAGTTAAACAGCTACTTGATTTTGGTAGTAAATTTGCATTATCGATAAACGAGTAGGATCCAATGGATAAAAAACTAATAAGAAATTTCTCTATAATAGCGCATATTGACCATGGTAAATCTACTTTAGCTGATAGATTGCTGCTACATACTGGAGCGATAACAGAGAGAGAGTTTAAAGACCAGATCCTAGATGATATGGAGTTAGAGAGAGAGCGAGGCATAACAATAAAGGCTTCTGCGGTAAGACTCTGGTATGAATATCAAGGTGAGAACTTTCAATTCAATCTGATAGATACTCCAGGTCATGTAGACTTTACATCTGAAGTAACAAAATCAATCTCTTGTTCTGAAGCTGCACTTTTAATCATTGATGCTGTTCAAGGAGTAGAAGCTCAAACAGTAGCAAATCTACACTTTGCATTAGAGAAAAACCTACAGATTATACCTATAATAAACAAAATAGATCTTCCAAATGCCAGAGTTGACGAGATTGAACAGCAGGTTGAAGATATACTGCAGATAGAGAGAAAAGATATTTTAAAGACCAGCGCTAAAGAGGGTCTAGGGATAATAGAGGTGCTGGATAAGATAGCAAGAGATGTTCCAGCTCCGAAAGGAGAGGATGAAAAACCTTTAAAAGCCATGGTTTTTGACTCTTATTTCGATGTTTATAGAGGCGTTGTGTTATATATAAGAGTATTTGATGGTTCTATTAAGCCTGGAGATAAGATAAAGATGCTTTCTCAAAATAGTGAATACGATGTTGAAGAGGTGGGTATATTGACCCCATATCCTGAAAAGATCGAATCTCTTGGTGTAGGGGAGGTTGGCTTTATAACAGCAGGCATAAAGTCTCCACGTGATGTTATATCAGGCGATACTGTTACATCTGCTTTAAATCCTGCAAAGGAGCCTTTGTTAGGTTTTAAAAAATCTAAACCTATGGTCTATGCTGGAATATACCCTGTCAATAGCTCTGACTTTACTCTTCTCAGAGATTCTCTAGAGAAACTATCTCTAACTGACTCTGCTTTAACTTTTGAACCTGAAAATTCAACTGCTCTTGGTCCAGGTTTTAGATCCGGATTCTTAGGGCTTTTGCATATGGATATCATACAGGAGAGAATAGAGAGAGAGTTTAATATAGATATTATTATAACTACTCCAAATGTAAAATATCTTATGATTAAAAAGAGTGGAGAAAAAGTAGAGCTTGATACGCCTGTAAAATTTATAAACTCTAAAGAGGTAAGGATATTGGAACCGGTTGTTAAGGCATACATATTAATTCCTACCGAATCCATAGGTGCTATTATGGAGCTTTCCCAAGCACGTCGTGGCATATATAAAACTACTGAATATTACGGTAAAGATAGAGTGGGGATAGTATATGAGCTACCTCTTGCTGAGATCCTTGTAGACTTCCACGATAAGATTAAATCTGTTACGCGAGGATACGGCTCTTTAGATTATGAGTTTTTAGAGTACAGAACAGTTAATTTAGTACGAATAGATGTTATGCTAAATGGTGAACTATGTGAGGCTCTCTCTGTTTTGATAAATAAAGACAAAGCTCAGTATAAAGGTAGACAGCTTGTTCATCAGCTGCGTGCAATTATACCTAAACAATTATTTGAAGTAGCGGTTCAGGCTGCAATAGGTGGTAAAGTTATCGCTAGAGAGACTGTAGCTCCTTTAAAAAAACATGTTACAGGTAAATGTTATGGCGGTGACATAACAAGAAAAAGGAAGTTATGGAGTAGACAGAGCGAGGGCAAAAAGCGCATGAAGAAGTTTGGTAAGGTAGATATTCCACAAGAAGCATTTTTGGCTATGTTAAAATTAGATTAGGAGATCACTATGGAAGCCTACAATCTTATATTGAATCGTAGGTCTGTTAGAAGATTCAAACAGAATAAGATCAACATTGCCGTGCTGAAAAAAATTGTAGATGCAGCTAGAGTTGCGCCATCGGCTGCCAATCTTCAATACATCGAATATATAATAGTAAATTCAGAAGAGATGGTTGCTAAAGTATTTCCTCACACTAATTGGGCAGCATATTTAGATCCAGAGGATAGCCCTAAAATTGGAGAAGGTCCTAGCGTATATATTGCTATTTTAGTTAACACTAAGAAGAGTTCTAATCCAGATTTAAGAGATATAGGTGCCGCTGCAGAGAATATGATAATTGCAGCTGAAAGTTTCAGCCTATCTTCTTGTTGGCTTGGAGCGATAGATAAAAAAGTATTGTCTAGGGTGTTTAAACTGCCAAATGGTGTAAGATTAGACTCTCTTATTGGTTTAGGATACGGAATTGAGAAATCCAAGATGATTGATTCTGATAAAGATATTAAGTATTGGCGAGATAAGAGAGGTCAGCTGTTTGTCCCAAAGCGAAGTTTTGAGAAAATAACCCATTTTAATAGATATCTTAAGTAGGATGATTGGGCCTAAAGTTGTAGTAGCTATAGCAGCATTCAATGCTCAGCAATTTATAGCAGGCTGCCTTAGCTCTTTAGAGAATCAGGATTATAAAAATTTAGAGATCTATGTGGTTGATAATAATTCAACAGATGATACGCTGAATATTATTCAAAAATTTAATAGTGTACGGTTGATAAAAAATAAAAAAAATAATGGTGTTTGTAGTGTTAGAAACAAGATAATA
>CAYRCW010000028.1:0-3299 GCA_964422895.1 uncultured Planctomycetia bacterium
GCGTAAAAGTAGAAGTAAACGGTAAAAAGGAAACAATGAGAATATGCACATCTTGCATATCAAAGGGTAAGATTAAAAAAGCCTAAATATTGTCCTTAGATTTTCTAAAATCTTCCAGAAAAAGTGTAACGCTCTTAACTCCCTTCCACTCACCAAGGGAAGGAGTATAGGCAATGTCTATCAAATCACCCTCTTTAGGTAAATTTTCACCATCTTTATCTTTGTAAAGAACCTGATAAGAAAAACTACCTTTTTTAACCCAGAATTTATAAAAATTACGCGCCAGAGGTCTGATATTAGAATTAACTTTAACTGACGAAGTTAAAAATTTAGGCTCAGGATTCTCTACTCCAAAAGGTTCAAGTAATTCTAAATCATTAAAAAAAGTATCATCTATAGCTGAAAGCTCTAACTCTCCGTCTAACTCAATTTTAGATACTAAAGATACCTCTTTAAAAGTCTCATCTGTAAGACTTGCCATTTTATCTTTAAAAATATCCCAATTCTCACTCTTAATAGCTACCCCGCAGGCTGCAGCATGACCACCAAACTCTTCTAATATATCAGCACAAGATGATATGGCTTTAAATATGTTAAAATCTGGTATTGAACGCCCAGATCCTTTAAGAATCTTATCAGACTCCGAGAAAACAATTGAAGGTCTACAATATTTATCTGCTAATTTAGAAGCAACAATACCTAATACTCCGGGATGCCAGTCTCTACCTTTAACTATAATAATATTATCTTTTAAGAGATCCATCTCCTCTTCAACGACAGCCAAAGACTCTTTTAAGATATTAGACTCTATCTCTCTGCGTCTTCTGTTAGACTCTTCAAGCTTAGAAGCTAGGCCCTCTGCTTCGGCTCTATCTTTTGACACCAAGAGTCTGAATGCATCCTCAGCCGAATCAATTCGTCCTGCAGCATTAAGTCTAGGGCCTAAGACAAAAGCTATATTTCTAACACTTACTCTATCTTTTTTTAAAGATGCTATATTAAAAAGTTCTTTTAATCCCACCCTATCTGTCTGAGATAAAACTTTAAGACCTTCTTTAACTAATATCCTATTTTCACCTTTTAACGATGCAACATCAGCAACAGTACCCAAAGATACAAGATCCAGAAAATCTAAAAGCCTCTTATCTTCTACCCCTAAGATAGCCTCTAGAAACTTAAACACCAGACCAACAGCTGCAAGATCTTTGTCAGGATAATTACAGTCAACTTGCCAAGGATCTATAATCGCATCTGCAGGAGGTACTACCTCTCCTTTTGGTCTATGGTGATCTATTACAATAACATCTATCTTTGAGCTCTTAAGTCTCTCTATCAGAGCTACAGCTGTAATACCGCAATCAACGGAGATAAACAAATCTACTTTAGATTCTATTGCTGCATCAACAGCAGAGTCACTAATACCATAACCCTCATCTATTCTATGCGGAAGATATGGAATAATATCTATATTATTCATTTTTAAGAACTCATATAAAAGAGCTAGCGACGTTATTCCATCAACATCATAATCTCCTAAAACCATGACCCTCTCTTTCTTAACTATCGCTTTCTTAATCCTATCTACAGCTATACTCATATCCTTAAGAAGGTAAGGATCGTAGAGATCGTAAAGATTGTGAAACAGAAATCTTTCAGCTCCAACTATATCAGATATACCTCTATTTAAAAGAATGCGCGACAGGTTGAAAGAGATACCAAGATTGGCACTTAAAATTTCAGCTTGTTTAAAATCACAATCGTGGATATGCCAAAGATTGCTCATAGAGACTCGGTACGTAAAAATCCTTCGGCATACTTCATCTTAATCTGCAAGCTACTAGCAAGTTTCATATCTCTATCTAAAACCCTCTGAGCGAGAGAGTTTTTTTGGATACTAAAATCAGGATTCTCTGATTGAGACATATGCTCTTTTAAAGATAATACTTTAAGCTCCATAAGATGTTCGTCAAATCCAACAAAAAAGTTGACGTCTCTTTTATGAAAAGATTCCCAGATACTCTTATAACAATAGATTATGGTCTTTATGCTATACTGTACTAAAGCCTCATCTATTATCTGTGCCCCCATAATATGAGTAGAATTAGGATCTCTATCTGTAGCAACAAATACAATATCTGGCATAAATGTAGTTAAAAGGTTGTAAACAATCTCCGTATCTTCTAAGTCTGGAACTCGATTAGAATAAAAAGGTAAATCTAAAAACACTAAATCTTTCTCTCTTACTCCTAAAACGCCCATAGATTTAGTGGCTTCTTTAACTCTTATTTTCTTCTTCTTATAATTAGGTATATCAGAGAATACCCCTCTCTCTCCATTTGTAAGGTATGCAACTTTAAATATATTGCCTCTCTGAGCTATCTTAGATATCGTCACTCCCATACCAACAACTTCGTCGTCAGGATGAGGAGCAAATATTAATATTTTCTTGTGTCTAGGTATTGAATCTATCAATCCTTCTTACCTCTCATCCAATCTACTATCACAGGAGATGCAATAAAAATAGAAGAGTAAGTTCCGACCACTACACCTACGAGTAATACAAACGAAAATGGGTTTATAACTTCACCTCCAAAGATAAATAGAGATACCACTGTAAGAAGAGTAGTAAAAGATGTTAAGAATGTACGACTTAAAGTTTGGTTTATCGAGAAATTGACAAGCTCAGGCAACTTCATCTTCTTTTTGAAATGCATATTCTCTCTTATTCTATCAAAAACAACAATAGTATCATTAATAGAATACCCAACTATAGTAAGCAAAGCTGCAATAACAGGCAAAGATAGCTCTACTTGGAAGAGACTCATAGCTCCAACGCATATCAATATATCATGTATAAGAGCCACCATAGCTGCAATTGCAAATTTAAATTTAAATCTTATAGCTATATAGATACACATCGCAATAAGAGAAAAGGCTATAGCCATTATTGCTTTTCTCTTCAAATCTTCTCCTACTATAGCTCCCACACTCTCTGTTCTTAACATTATGGCATTATCTTTACCAAAAACGTCTCTTAATTTCACCACTATATCTTCAGTAACCCCAGAATAAGTACGAATGATAAATCGCTCTGTATTTTTAACACGCTGAATGAGAGAGTCTCCCAACCCTATTTCAGATAAAGCATGTCTTATATCGTTTGTTGAGACCTCATCATTAAACTCATACTCCTGAAGCACTCCGCCTGTAAAATCGATACCAAAGTTCTTATCTCCTCTGTTACAAAAAGAGAAGATGCCTGCAATTATAATAATAGAAGACAAGAGATAAGCAAAACG
>CAYRCW010000028.1:3399-12696 GCA_964422895.1 uncultured Planctomycetia bacterium
AAAAAGAGAAGATGCCTGCAATTATAATAATAGAAGACAAGAGATAAGCAAAACGTCGCTTAGATATCAATTTAAACTTAGGAGCTGCTGGGAAAAAGGCAAGCATAGGCAACTTCTTTAAGCCATAGTAAGTAAGACAGTCAAATATAACTCTAGTTACAAAGAGCGCTGTAAACATGCTAGCTACTATACCTACACTAAGAGTAGTTGCAAAGCCACGTATTGGGCCGGTTCCAAATTGAAATAGTATCAGAGCAGCTATAAGAGTAGTTAGATTAGCATCTAATATAGTGACGAAAGCCTTCTGATAGCCATACTTAATAGCAGCAGAGAGAGGTTTACCTAACCTCAGCTCCTCTCTTATTCTCTCATATATTAAAACATTTGCATCTACTGCCATACCTATAGTAAGCACAATACCTGCAATTCCAGGCAGAGTAAGCGTAGCCCCAAAATAACCTAAAGCACCAAATATTATTACTATATTTAAAATTAAGGCAATTAAAGCAACAGCACCGGCAAGAAGATAATATAAGAACATAAATACAGCAACTGCAGAACCACCCATAGCTATAGCCTTAAGACCTTTAAATATAGAATCTCTACCCATAAGAGGTCCAACTGTCCTCTCCTCTTCGATAACCAGAGGGGCTGGGAGAGACCCAGCCTTTAAGACTATCGCCAAATCCCTTGATTCCTGCAACCCAAATCTACCGCTTATAATAGCTTCACCGGAAGGTATTCTCTCTTTTATAACAGGAGCCGATTTTATCTTTCCATCTAAGAGTATAGCAAGCCTCTTGCCTATATTATTAGCTGTTATTCTAGCAAAACTACGAGCACCTTCAGCATCAAATTTAAGACCTACAATAGGCTGGTTAAACCGTGATTGATCAAATCTAACTTCTGCATTTACAAGATGTTCGCCTGTTAAAACTGCCTTACTGTGCAATAATATAGGCTTTTCATTAAGATCTCTTACCTCATAACCTATTGGAACATTTCCCGATAAGGATCTCTTTATAAGTTCAGAATCTGAGCTAACAAGCTTAAACTCTAAAATAGCTGTCTGACCAATAAGTTTTACCGCTCTATCTCTATCAGTTATACCAGGCAACTGAATTAATATCTTGCTCTTACCCTGCTTCTGCAATACAGGTTCTTTAACTCCAAACTGATCAATTCTATTTCTTAATATCTCAAGCGCTCTATCAACAGCACCCTCTCTTGCTTCCTCAGCTACCTTCTCAGTTTCAACTCGTAAAACAAGATGCATTCCTCCTTTTAAATCCAACCCCAAATTGATCTTATCCTGAAGCGGATATAGACTGGCAATAGAAAATCCAACAATAGCTAGAATCAGCAATATTTTCCAGAAAACATTCCTCATATCTTCCTCCTGATTATTAGAACAGATATTTTTATTAGTTCACTTAGCTTTGCTCAGAGCTCTTCTTAACTCTTGCAACAGCACTTCTATCCAAGAGAACTTTTGTATTATCGTCTATCTTTACTAAAAATTCACCCTTCTTAACATCCTGAATTACCCCATGTACTCCGCCTATGGTTACAATCTCATCCCCTCTACCGAGAGAGCCTATCATTTTATCATGCGCTCTCTGTTTCTTCTGTTGAGGTCTAATTAGAAGAAAATAGAAGATAAAAAATATTAATATTAAAGGAAAAAGAGTTGCCATAGGGTTAGGCTGTGCTTGTACTTGTGCTAAAATCATGTTATTCCTCCTTGTAAAATAGAGACATCTTATTTATTAAATCACTTAGCTTGCCTTCCTTTAAGGCAAATCTTATTTTTTCCATAAGTTTACTATAGAAATATATATTATGAAAGGATAAAAGTCTTAATCCCAATATCTCAGAGCTATTTATAAGGTGCCTTATGTATGAAGCATTGTAATTGGAGCATACATAACAGTCGCATTCAGGGTCTAAGCTCGAATGATCATCTTTATATCTTGCATTACGGATAACCTTCTTCCCTCTCCATGTAAAAGCGGTCCCAGTTCTACCATATCGTGTAGGAATAATACAGTCAAACATATCAACTCCAAGCTCAACACCTTTTAATATATCCGTTGGTGTTCCTATTCCCATAACATATAATGGTTTTTCTTTATCTACTCTTGAAGCTACATAGTCTATAATCTCATAGACTAAGCTCCTTGGCTCTCCGACACTCACACCTCCAACCGCATAACCGTCAAAGCCTATGTTAGTAAGCTCTTCGATAGATCTCTCTCTTAAGTGCTTATAAGTCGCCCCTTGTATAATCCCAAAAAGAAGAGGCCTATTTTTATCTTTAAAATCGTAATATTTCAAGAAATGCTCTTTGCTTCTCTTCGCCCAAAGCAATGTCTTCTCAAGAGCCTTTTCAGCATCCAGCTCTGATGCCGGATATGCTACAGGTTGATCTAAAGGCATAATTATACTGCTCTTTAATCTAATCTGAATATCTACGACAGCTTCTGGTGTAAGGAAATGTCTAGAACCATCAATATGAGAGCTAAACTCTACGCCATCATCGCTAACTTTACTTAAATCAGCCATACTGAAAACTTGATAGCCTCCGCTATCTGTCAATATTAATCCATCCCAAGAGATAAACTCAGCTAAACCTCCAGCTCTCTCTATGGTTTCAACTCCAGGCCGCAAGTAAAGATGGTAGGCATTGGAAAGAATAAGGTTGTAGCCTGCTTCTTTTAAATCAAGAGAGGTTAAAGTCTTAACGCTACCTTGAGTAGCTACAGGCATAAACAGAGGAAGTTCCAAACCTAAAATATTTTTCATAATTTAAAAATCTAAAAGAGTTATCAATATCTAAAATCTAACGAATAAAGATCTCCATTCCAAGCTTGTCTCTAACTTCCTCCAAAAGCTCTCTCTTTACATCTATTCTCTGTTGAGTTTCAAAGATGACATCTGCATCTTTTTCTCTGCAAACTAATTTCAAAGGTACTTCACCTTTATATCTTTTTAAAATTTCAAGTAGAAGCTCGGCCTTAGAGTCAATATCGCTAGAGACATCTAACTCTATAAAAGCAGATGAGAGAAACTCGTAAGGAGCTTCATCTATTCCAAATATTTCGCTAACAACTATCTGCGGTTCTTCACCTCTTAGCATGAATCTACCTTTAACAAAGACTATGCTACCCTCTACAATTATATCAGCATACTTATTATAAACATCTGGGAAAGCAATAGCGTTAATATTGCCTTCTAAATCCTCTATATTCATTATAGCCATAAGTTGGCTCTGACCTTTAGTAACCTTTTTCTTTAAGAAAGATATCAGGCCTCCAATAATGACTTCGGAGTTATCTTTAAAATTAAGCAACCCTTTTGTATCTGTGGTAGAATACCTACTTATAAGGTCTTCATGCTCCTGAAGAGGATGACCTGATACATAAAAACCTAAAAAATTTCTCTCAAATTTGAGTAACTCTTCTTTGGGCCACTCTTCAATATCAGGTATATCTTTCTCCATATCTACATCAAAAGAGCCTTTGTCTGAATCAAAGAAAGATAGCTGCCCTTTAAGAACATCTTTTTGAAAAAACTGAGCTCTATCGAGAGCTTTATCTAAAATACTCAGAAGAGCTGAACGCTTATAACCCATAGAATCAAAAGCACCAACCTTGATAAGACTCTCGATAACTTTTTTATTTACAGCGCGAGAATCAACTCTCTTACAGAAATCAAAAATAGATTTAAAGCTGCCCTTATCATTTCTAACCCCTATTATCGACTCTACAGCATGAATGCCTACATTTTTAACCGCATAGAGGCCAAACCGAATTACATCATCTTTAACAAGTGTAAAACGAGTAAAACTCTCATTGATATCTGGACCTAATATTGTAAGTCCTCTCTTCTGACCATACTGCAAGTAATCTTTTAATTTATCCGTATTATGCATCTCACTACATAATAAAGCAGTAACAAATTCAGGAAAATAGTATGCCTTAAGATAAGCGGTACGATAAGATATTATTGCATATGCGGTAGAGTGACTCTTGTTAAAACCATAGCCAGCAAACTTCTGTATCAGATCAAATATCTTCTCTGCTTTTCTCTCTTCTACATTGTTAACCCCGGCACCATTAACAAATTTATCTCGTTGCTCATTCATCATCTCAGGCAGCTTCTTACCCATAGCTCGTCTCAAAAGATCTGCTTCTGCCATTGTAAAACCAGCTAAATCAGACGCAATCTGCATAGCCTGTTCCTGATAGAGTATTATTCCATAAGTTTCTGACAATATAGGCTTTAAGAGAATATGTTCATACCTTATGCTACTCGCATCACTCTTCCTTTTGATAAAATCATCCACCATACCTGAACCCAAAGGTCCAGGCCTATATAGAGCAAGTATAGCTATTAAGTCTTCGAATTTATCTGGTTTTAATCTCTTAAGCAAAGAGCGCATCCCGGAACTTTCAAGCTGAAAAACACCACTACCATCTCCACCTGAAAGAAGATCATAAGTAGCTTTATCGTCTGTTGTGATCTTTTCTACATCTACATCTTCCCCTCTAGTTCTCTTGATTATCTTCTGACACTCATCTATCATTGTTAAAGTTCTCAGACCAAGAAAATCTATCTTCATAAGGCCTACTTTATCAATAGAAGACATATCGTAGCCAGTTATAATCTCACCATCAGGAACCTTATATACCGGAATAAGATCTACTAAAGGCTTGCCACTTATAACTACTCCAGCAGCATGAACAGATACATGTCTTGCAAGCCCCTCTAAAACCTTAGCCGTACTAATCAGATCCTTTATTTTAGCATCAGACATCATGTTAGCCAAAGCAGGTTCAATATTGACTGCTTTCTCAATACTCATATCCGGCTCTTGAGGAATTAGCTTCGCAATCTTATCTGCCTCTTGATAAGGAATGCTAAGGGCTCTGGCAACATCTCTTATCGCAGCTCTAGCTTGCAAAGTACCAAAAGTTATAATTTGAGCAACGTTATTCTCTCCATACTTTTTGATAACATAATCAATTACCTGCTGTCTTTTTTCGTAACAAAAATCTATATCAATATCTGGCATTGATGCTCTATCTGGATTAAGAAATCTTTCAAACAATAACCCATATTTTAAAGGATCTATCGTAGTAATATTCAAAAGGTAGCTTACCACACTCCCTGCCGCAGAACCCCTACCTGGACCTACCGGTATATCATTCTCTCTTGCAAAATTAATGAAATCTCTAACTATTAAAAAATAACTAGTAAAACCAAGATTGTTTATAACATTAAGTTCATGCGCTAAACGCTTTTTAACTTTATCACTTGGGTTTGGATACTTGCTAGCAAGATTATCCTGACAGATAGACTCCAGATATTCTCTTTGATTATATCCTTTGGGAACTTCAAAATTAGGTAATCTCACCTTATTAAATTCGAACTCAACATTACATTTATCTGCTATCACTAGAGTATTTGAGATAGCCTCAGGAATATCTTTAAACAACTCTTTCATCTCTTGAGGAGATTTAAAATAAAACTGATCTGTACTCATTCTTAGCCTATTTGGATTATCCATTGTAGTCTGAGTCTGAACAGCCAAAAGAACTTCGTGAGCATAGGCATGCTCTTTTTTTAAATAGTGAACATCGTTGGTGGCAACATAAGGAGTGTCCGTGTCTTTCGCAATTTCAAGTGCTTTTTTTACCAGCTCTCTTTGATCAGGTAAAAAATGCTCCTGTAGCTCTATATAAAAAGAGTCTTTATCAAAAATGTCTTTGTAATTAGCTACGTCTTCTTTTGCTTTTTTTACATTACCGTTTAAAAAGGCTTGGTTTATTTCCGATTTTAAGCATCCGCTTAAGCATATTAAACCTTTAGAGTATTGAGCAAGCGCCTCTTTATCTATTCTAGGTTTATAATAAAATCCCTCTAAAAACCCTAAGCTTACAAGCTTTACCAGATTTTTATATCCATCTTCGTCTTTTGCTAGAAGAGTTATATGATGAAGGCCTCTGCTTTTAATTCCACCAGACTTGTCGAACCTCGACCCTGGGGTCAGATAAAGCTCTGCACCCATTATAGGCTTAACACCTCCAGCCATTGCTTTAGAATAAAAATCTATGGCCCCAAATAGATTTCCATGATCAGTTACCGCAACTGCAGGCATCTTATAATGATTGCATATCTCTATCAAATCTTTAAGCTTACATGCACCATCTAAAAGACTATATTGAGAATGTAAATGAAGATGTACAAAATCTGAATGCATTATATATTATCCACCAATAATAGATTGCAATAATCTATTCCCACTCTATAGTTGCAGGAGGCTTAGAGCTCACATCGTAGACTACTCTATTAATACCTTTAACCTCATTAATTATTCTATTTGATATCAAGCCAATGGTATTATAAGGGAGCTTAGCCCAATCTGCAGTCATACCATCAATACTCTTAACAGCCCTAATAGCAAGCGTATTCTCATAGCTGCGACTATCCCCCATAACCCCAACACTTTTAACCGGCAATAACACTCCAAATGCCTGCCAAACTTTATTATATAGATTTTGAGACTTTATCTCTTCGATTATTATAGCATCAGCTGCTCTTAATATATCTAATCTTTTTCTTGTAATATCTCCAATTATTCTGACTCCAAGCCCAGGACCTGGGAATGGATGTCTATAGATTATTTCATTAGGCATCTTAAGAAGCTTACCTATCTTTCTTACTTCGTCTTTAAATAGAAACCTAAAAGGTTCTATTAGCTTTAATCTCATCTTAACAGGAAGGCCACCTACATTATGATGGCTTTTTATCTTAGCAGAAGGGCCTCCAAACGCAGATATAGATTCTACTACATCAGGATAGAGTGTACCTTGAGCAAGGTATTTAATACCACCTATATCCTTAGCAACAGAATCAAAGACATTTATAAACTCATTACCAATTATTTTCCTCTTCTTCTCAGGATCAATCACCCCTTTAAGAGCAGTTAAAAATCTTGATGTTGCATCAACATAATGTAGTTTAATATTAAAATCCCTCTTAAATATACTGTTTATCTTATCCGCCTCTCCTTTTCTTAGCAAACCATTATTAACAAAGACAGGATGAGACTTATCGCCTATAGCTTTATTTAAAAGCACTGCAGCCACAGATGAATCAACTCCTCCAGAGAGACCTAAGATAACCCTATCTCTACCTACATTAGATCTTATATCTTCTATAGAATCTTTAATAAATGAAGAGAGCTTCCAACCTCTCTTACAACCACAGAGGTCTAAAAAATTACCTAAAATATTCTTTCCATACTGAGTATGAACAACCTCTGGATGAAATTGTATAGCATAGAAACCCTCTTTAGACTCCATAGCAGTAATAGCACAGTTTTTAGTATACGCAGTCTTTTTGAAACCTTGAGGCAGCTTGCTAACCTCATCCCCATGGCTCATCCAACAGATAAAATCTCTTTTGATTGATTTAAAGATACCGCTTTTACCATAAGCGTATATTCTAGCTTTACCATACTCACGTTTCCTAGCATTAACTACCTTACCACCTAAAAACTTAGCCATAATCTGCATGCCATAGCAGATACCAAGAACTGGAATATTCAGCTTAAATATATTCTTATCCGGTAAAGGAAATTTATTTAGCCCAACACTAGCTGGAGAACCAGAGAGAATTATGCCATAAGGAGCTATCTTAGCTATCTCACTAGCCGTGATATTAAAAGGTACAATCTCAGAGAAGACATTTAGCTCTCTTATCTTTCTAGCTATAAGCTGAGTATACTGAGAGCCAAAATCAAGTACTAGTATCTTGTTCATAATAACTACTCTATAGCAAAATTAAAAAATAATAAAAGATGCCTAGCCAACTAACTTAACTAGCTTATTTACCCATTCCAACTCTCTGTGCACGCTGAAAAAGCTTCCCTTCTGTCTGTATTGAAGGAGCTATTATGATCTCGACTCTCTGCATCTGCGATATATCCTTTGCACCCAAAGATCCCATCGCTGTCTGAAGAGCACCAATAAGGTTTTGAGAACCATCATCAACTCGAGCTGGACCAAGTAATATCTCTTCTAATATTCCAGTTGTACCTACATATATCCTAGTACCGCGAGGAAGATTATAGTGTGGAGTAGCCATTCCCCAATGATAACCTCTTCCAGGTGCTTCTTTTGCTCGAGCTAGAGAAGACCCTATCATAACAGAATCAGCACCAGAGGCAAAAGCCTTACAGATATCTCCCCCTGTACGCATACCTCCATCTGTGATCACTGGAACATAACGTTCTGTCTTTTTAAAATAATCATCTCTTGCTTTTGCAGCATCACAGGTCGCTGTTACCTGAGGTACACCAATGCCTAAAACACCGCGTGTTGTACAAGCTGCTCCAGGACCTATGCCTACTAAAACTCCAGCAGCACCAGCTTCCATTAAATCCATCGTAACATCGTATGTTACACAATTACCAATTATAACAGGTATAGCCATCTCACTGCAAAACTTCTTGTAATCCAAGACAGAATACTCACTAGATACGTGTTCTAAGGAAGCAACTGTCGACTGAACAACAAATATATCGCAGCCTGAATCCTGAGCAATCTTACCAAACTTCTCAGCTCTCTGAGGAATAGCAGAAACAACGCAATCACAACCTGAATCTTTAATCTCTTTTATTCTTTTAGCTATCAACTCTTCTTTTATCGGCTCTTTATATATCTTCTGCACTAATTTTGTTGCTGCATCAGGATCTTCGCCTGCTATTTTTTCCAATACTTCATTAGGATTATTATATCTTGTTTGAATTCCCTCTAGATTTAAAACTGCTAGACCACCTAATTGACCCATCTTAATAGCAAATTCCACATCTACAACGCCATCCATAGCAGCAGCTATAATAGGAATTATATACTCTTTCCCAGCAAGAGACCATTTAACATCAACATCGCTAGGATTGATAGTTTTACGTCCAGGGACAAGAGCAATCTCATCAAATCCATATGCTCTTCTTGATTCTCTATTACCTCCGATTATAACTCCCATTCTCTCCCCCTTTAATTTTAAATTATTTTACAAAAGAATGTCCTAAAATAAAAATCACCAAGAAGAAGTATTGCCCTTTCCATCTGAAAAAGTGGTACTCATAGGCAATACAGAATGCCCATATTTTAACTCTCCTTCCTGATTATAATTACCATACATCCAACCAGTTAAAAGAGATCCTCTCTGTGAAACAAGATCGGCCTCTTTTTTGGCAATCGATATCTTTGAAGAACCCTTAACAGA
>CAYRCW010000029.1:0-12197 GCA_964422895.1 uncultured Planctomycetia bacterium
TATATACTTTACCCATATCAACCCTTATAGCAACATTATTGATATTTGGAAGAGCTGCTGCAGATAATGAGATAGTAACATTGAAAGCAAGCGGAATATCGGCTAAAAAGATATCGGTGCCATTTATCATTCTAGGGCTTTTATTCTCTCTTGTATCTTTCATATTCATGGATAAGCTTTTACCTTTTACACACTATAAAGCCCGAGAGATTGTTTTTAGTATAGGTAGAAAAAACCCTACCGCATATCTTGAACCAGGAACATTTATAAGGAGCTTTAAAAATCATATTATCTTTTTTTACGGTCTAGATAAGAACATACTTAAAAATGTAAGAATATACGTAAATGAAGAGGACCGCCCTCTAAGGACTATAATAGCTCAAAAAGCAGAGATAGGCGATATTAGTGATAACGGTCTGACCTTGAGGTTATATAATGGAAGTAGCGATGAAGTCGATCCTAAGCGGCCGAAAGAGTTTTATAAATTAAACTTTAAGGAGTACATAATCCATCTAGACCTAGGAAAAGCAAGGAAAGACGGGAAGATAGATAAGAAACCTGAAGAGTATACAATTAAAGAACTGAGGAGCAATATAAGCAATCTAAAGGATAGAGGGGTCGAAACTTTACCGCTTAATTCAGAACTACATAAGAGATATGCTCAGCCTTTCACCTGCTTAGCATTCATATTAATAGGTCTACCTCTAGGGATAAGGACTCATAGAAGAGAAAAATCGATAGGTTTCGGCGTAGGTCTTATGATAATAATATTCTATTATGTTCTGTTTGTAGCATCGGAAACTCTAATATTAAATAGAGTCATCCCTGCCAACATAGGTCACTGGCTGCCAACAGTGCTAATATTTAGCATCGGGCTGATAATGTACATTAATCTGGATAAGGTAAGAGGATGAGAAAGATAGAGCGCTATATACTTCAGAAAATAGCAGCTCCATTTATCTTCTGTTTTATTCTTATATCTTCAATATATATAGTAGTAGACCTCTCAACTAATTTAGAACATATTATAAAAAATAAAATAGCAATTGATACAGTGATTTTTTATTATCTCTACTCTTTACCCAGAATTATATTTGAAATAACACCTATCTGCCTCTTAGTAGCAGCAATCTATTCATTAACAAAAATGAATAGAGCAAACGAGCTAACAGCAATGAGAGCTGCAGGCATTAGCTATTTTACTATATTAAAACCATATTTTACAATTGCTCTATTACTAGTTGCATTGATGTTCTTAAACCATGAAAAAGTTATACCTCATTCATATAAAAAATTAAAAGAGATCGGGTATATATTGGAGGGAAAAAAGAAACAGACTCTACATAAGAATATTACCTTCTATGCAGAAGGGAATAGAATAATATTTGCTAAAGAATTTTATCCCGAGAATCAACTATTAAACGATGTTGTAATACTAGAGCAAGACCTGAATAAAAGAGTGCTCTATAAAATAACTGCCGAGAGTGCTCATTATAGAGATGGCAACTGGAGTCTCTACAATACAACTATATTCAAGCTCAACCCCCAAGGAACAGGAGTAGAAGAGGCTATCACTCTAGCAAGAAAAGATTATGATTTAAAAGAACGCCCTGAAGAGCTTCTTATGACAGACATGGAGATAACTTATCAACCTTTCGGCAGCTTACTTAAGAAAATATCTATCTTTAAAGGAATATCTCCGGAGATAATAAGGAGACTTACTGTTGAGCTCTACCATAAACTATCATTTCCTTTTACAAGCATTATATTGCTTTTCTTCGGTCTATTTGTAGGACTCAACTCCAGGCAAGCCAGCCTATTAAAAGGACTTGGTATAGCACTTCTTATTGGATTTGTATACTACAGCCTAGATGCTTTTTCATACTCAATGGGAAAGATTGGACTATTACCTCCTCCTATAGCAGGATTTTTTGCAAATATATTCTTCTTAACCATAGGAGGATACTTGCTATTAAAAACTATACGTTCTTAAGATTGGTCAAGTCAAGATATGAACTAGCTCGTGAAGATATCCAAAATCTTCTGACTTATTAGATGCAGCTTCTTTAAGCGGGTAGGTTACTACTTTATCATTCACCCAGCCAACGGCTGAGGAACTTTCGCCTCTTAAAAGCGCAACTACAGCCTCTTTACCCATAAGAGCACCTAAAAATCTATCGAATGCTGAAGGTGCTCCTCCTCGCTGAGTATGGCCTATAACAGTTATTCTAATATCAGATACAATATGGGAAAGCTTTTTAGAAAGTTCACTTGCACTTCCTGCACCTTCTGCAATAATAACTATCCAACTTCTCTTCCCTTTATTTTTCCCCTCTTTTATCTTTTCTGCTAGATCATCATCCTCCATATCAGCTCCAGGTATTATTATATCTTCTGCGCCGCCAGCTAAAGCAGAATAGACTGCAATAGCTCCAGAGTCTCTACCCATAACTTCGATAAGAAATATCCTATCCATACTCGTCGCTGTATCTTTTATCTTGTCTATTGCGTCCATAGCAGTATTTAAAGCTGTATCAAAACCAAGTGTTCTCTGAGTACCTTTGATATCATTATCTATTGTACCTGGGACCCCTATAACAGGCAGAGCAAACTCTTCATTTAAACAGATCAAACCTTTAAAAGAACCATTCCCGCCTATTGATACAAGCGCATCTACATTCTCTTTAATTAAATTATTATAAGCTTTCTCTCTAATAGATTTGTTTAGAAAATCTTTTGAACGAGCTGTCTTTAAAATAGTACCGCCCCGGGATATTATATTGCTTACATCTCTAGGTCCTAACGGTCTAAAATCGCTCTCTATCAATCCTTGGTAGCCATAACCAACCCCAACAACACTGATATCTTTAAAATTAGCATACCTGACTACGCTCCTTATAGCGCAGTTCATGCCTGGAGCATCTCCTCCTGATGTTAATACAGCTATCTTTTTAATATCACTTGCTAGCATATTATTTTAAGTTCCCTCTTCCCAGGAAGATATATATCTCTTCTGTTCCTCGGTCAATTCATCAATATCAATATCCATAGAATCCAGTTTCATCTGAGCAATATTATTATCTATATCATCTGGAACTTTATAGACAATATTTTTAAGCACGCTATAGTTTTCTTTTAAATACTCACAACTCAGCGCCTGATTTGCAAAGCTTAAATCCATAACTTCAGCCGGGTGACCTTCAGCACAAGCTAAATTAACAAGCCTTCCTTCGCCTAAAAGATATATTCTCTTACCTTTGACGATATATTCATCAACCAATGGCTTTACCTCTCTCTTTGAGGAAGAGATAGCTTGCAAACCTTTAATATCTATCTCAACATCAAAATGACCAGAGTTGCATACAATAGCCTTATCTTTCATAAGAATAAAATGGTCTCTATTTATAACATGGATATCTCCAGTTAAAGTTATAAAGATATCTCCTATCTCTGCTGCTCTATTCATAGGCATAACTCTAAATCCATCCATTACAGCCTCAAGTGCTTTTAAATGGTCGACTTCGGCAACTATTACATTACCCCCCAAACCTCTTGCCCTATTAGCAGCGCCTTTACCACACCAGCCATATCCAACCACAACTATATTATTACCTGCAATAAGTTTATTTGTTGCTCTTATAATCCCATCTAAAGTAGATTGACCAGTTCCATACCTATTATCAAATAGATGTTTTGTCCAAGCATCATTGACAGCAATGACCGGGTAGAGCAGTCTTCCTTCAGCAGCCAAAGCTTTTAATCTTATAACCCCAGTTGTAGTCTCTTCGGTGCTGCCCCAAGGAAGTTTTACATTCTTATCTTTTTCGAACCTTTTATGTATTGTGGAGACAAGGTCAGCTCCATCATCCATAGTGATAACAGGATTATTGGCTAAAACAGCATCAATATGACTATAATATGTATCGTTATCCTCTCCATTTACAGCAAAAACCTCTATATCATAATCTGCCACTAAAGAGGCTGCGGTATCATCTTGAGTAGAGAGCGGATTAGACGCACAGAGAAGGACTCGGGCTCCCGCCTCTTTTAAAGTAATTGCTAAAGCAGCTGTCTCTGTCGTTACATGAAGGCAGCAGCCTATATTCAAACCTTCTAAAGTCTTCTCCTTGGTAAACCTCTCTCTTATTCTTTCAAGCACCGGCATTCTGTTTAATGCCCATTCAATTCTCTTCTTACCGCCAGGTGCAAGTGATATATCTTTTATTAAAGATTTGTTCATCTATTATCTCCTCTAAATTTTAAGCTCTTTTCTTAATACATCGACCCCATCTAAAGCCTCCCAGCTAAAATTCTCTTCCTCTCTACCGAAATGACCATAATATGCAGTCTTCTTATATATAGCTCTTTTAAGTTTTAAGAGAGTCATAATACCATTAGGTGTTAGATCAAAATTCTTTCTTATGACTTTTACTATGCTATCCTCAGATACGACAGCAGTATTGTAGCTATCAACCATTATAGATACCGGCTCGGCTACACCAATAGCATAAGCAAGTTGAACCTCACATCTTGTTGCGGCACCCGATGCTACAACATTTTTAGCTATATAACGTGCCATATATGCTGCAGAACGATCTACTTTAGATGGGTCTTTGCCTGAAAAAGCTCCGCCACCATGGCGCCCTATACCTCCATAGGTATCTACCATTATCTTACGTCCCGTTAAACCTGTATCTCCCTGAGGACCGCCAATAACAAACCTTCCTGTAGGATTGACAAGATATTGAGTATCGCTATCTATGTACTCAACAGGCAGAACAGGCTTTACAACTTTCTCTATTATATCTTTTCTCAGTTCTTCCATTTCAATATTAGGATCATGCTGAGCAGCTATAATTACACAACTTATCCTCTTAGGCTTATTATCGTGATATTCCACAGAGACCTGACTCTTACCATCGGGTCTTAGATATTTTAACTCTCCCCCTTCTCGCATATCTGTCAATTTCCTCACAAGCTGATGAGAAAGCATAATAGGCAAAGGCATAAGTTCTGGAGTTTCGTCAACAGCATAACCATACATCATACCCTGATCGCCTGCCCCTCCAATATCAACGCCCATTGCAATATCTTTAGACTGTTCCTGTATCGATGTTACAACAGCACAGTTTTTACTGCAAAAACCATAATCAAGATTCGTATATCCTGCCTCTCCAATTGTATCTCTTACAATACGTGCAACATCAACATATGCGTCTGTGCTTATCTCTCCTGCTACAAAAGCCATCCCTGTAGTTAAAAGAGTCTCACAAGCCACTCTAGAATTAGGATCTTTGGCTATCAAAGCATCTAATATTGCATCTGATATTGTATCTGCCATCTTATCAGGATGCCCTTTTGTTACTGATTCAGAAGTGATAAGATACTTTCTAATACTATCCATAGAAACTTCTCCTTTCATTAATAACATCTATTGCTTTTTTATAAGACTCTATACTACCACCAATATCGGCCCAACTACCACTCTTTTGCACGAACCCATAGAGTGAATCCTGCTCAGAGAGATATCGAAAATAACCGCCTAAAGCATCTTTAGAACCCTCTATCTTATAGAAATCATCTACCATGCTAAGCCTGCCCTTAGGAAGATAATATGCTCCAAAAGCTATCAAAGAACTGAAAGGCACTTTTGGCTTCTCTTCAAACCTTACAACCTTATTGTTCTTATCTAAGGAGAGCACTCCATACTTAAAAGCCTCTTCTCTATCTTTAAGTTTATATAGAAGCAGCCAATTTTTATCTTTCTTCTTTTTAACGGAAGATAGAAACCCTTCTAATTTAAAAGAGAATACCATATCAGAGACTAAAAGCAAAATATCATCTTTTATTTTTTCTCTATCAAGTATAAATTTTAAATCACCAACTGCACCAAGCTTATCTTGCTCTGTCTTAGTCTTATCTGATCTTATGACTATAGGGATTGAAGTATTATAACCTTCTAGCCAATCTATCATATGACTATAATATCTATCATTAGTAACTATATTTATTTTCTCTAGATTAAGAGTGCTTAACTTCTTAAGAATATACTCTATAACAGGTTTGTCATTTATGGGGAAAAGTGCTTTGGGAGTTTTTTTTGTTAAAGGATAGAGTCTCCTGCCAACCCCTGCCGCTAAAATAATTGCCTCCATTAGACTTCTATCAGCTCTCCATACTCTTCACCCAACAATCTCTTCAGTTCCTTCTTAAGAAAATCTTTTATAGATCTAGCAGAGTCCATCTTCATAACACTAGCTGCAATCTCTTCTGCTTGAGCTATCTCAATAACGGAGACAATAAGCTTAAGTTCGGGTATTCTAAGCGGGCTTACACTAAATTCACGTAATCCTAGGCCTAAAAGAAGCGGAAAGAAATAATTGACTCCAGCCATCTCACCACACATACCAACAGAGGCATTATACTCCTTGCAGTCTTTTATAACCCTGCTTATCAGCCTTAAGACGCCTGGATGCGCAGGTTCATAGAGATAGGCAATCTTCTCATTTATGCGGTCAACTGCAATAGAGTACTGAATGAGATCATTGGTACCAATACTGAAAAAATCGATCCTATCTTTAAGATGATCGCAGACCATAGCTGCTGAAGGAGTCTCAATCATAGCACCTATCTTTACATCTTTATCATAAGGAATCTCCTCTTCATCTAAATCCTGCATAACCTGAGCTACTATCTTTCTTGCTTCATCAACCTCTTCAATGCCTGATATCATAGGAAACATTATCTGGATATCGCCATGGACTGAAGCTCTTAATATAGCCCTAAGCTGAGTTTTAAATATCTCAGGCCTAGCCAAACAGAACCTTATTGCTCTCCAGCCAAGAAAAGGATTGAGCTCATAAGATATATCCATCTGGGATATAAACTTATCGCCGCCGAGGTCTAATGTTCTTACAATAACTATATCTGGAGCCATCTGAAGAGCAACCATCTTATAGGCTTGATACTGCTCATCTTCTGTAGGGAGATCTGAGCGATTCAGATAAAAATACTCTGTTCTATATAATCCAATACCATCCGCACCATGACTCTGAGCCGACTTAACTTCAAGGGGCAACTCTATATTAGCCATTATCTTAATATCTACATTGTCTTTAGTCTTGCTCTCGCTATCTTTAAAATCCATAAGTCGGGCCAATCGAGCTTCCACCTGGCCTTTCTTCTCTTTATATAATTTTAAAGTAGCTTGAGAAGGATTGGCTATAAGCTTTCCACTACCTCCATCTACGATAACAGTACTCCCCGTCTCTATCTTAAAAGTAGAATTTTCCGCACCTACAATAGCTGGGATCTCAAAAGATTTAGCCATAATCGCAGTATGAGTCGTCGGGCCACCGCTCTCTGTAACTAGACCTAAAATAAAATCCTTATTTAAGATAGCAGTATCTGAAGGAGAAAGTTCATGAGCAATTAATATTGTTTTCTCTTTAAGTTCTCTTATAATCGACATATCCTCGCCGATAAGATTTTTCAAGACTCTCTTGCCAAAATCATTTATATCTTGAGCTCTCTCTTTAAGATAAGGGTCGTCAAGTTTTGCAAGGGCTTTCTTGTATTTTTTAAGTACATCAAAGAAAACATATTCAACTCCGCAAAGCTCTTTTCTTAATCTCTCTATTATCTCTTCCAACAATACTCTATCCTCTAACAACATAAGCTGAACATCGAATATATTGGCATATTTAGAGCCCATCTCATGAGCCATATTCTTCTGTATCTTGACTATCTCTTGTTTTGTCTTAAGAAGCGCATTTTCTAGGCTTTTTATCTCCTCACTTAAATCAGCCTCTTTAATACTTCTACGCTCTACCTGTAGTAAGTCCTGAGACACAACATGAGCACTTGCTATACCTATACCCGGTGAGGCCGGAACTCCTTGAATTATTATCTCTTTATTAAACATTTTCTTTTAATATAATACTTCCTAGGGAATCTATAGCTTCCTGAGAATCTTCACCTTCAACTTCAATTATAATCTCATCTTTATATTCTACACCTAGAGTTAAAATATTTAAAATAGATTTACCATCTACTACTATATCCCCTTTTATAACTGTAACTTTTGAGATAAATTTATTTGCAGTCTCAACAAACATTGAAGCAGGCCTTGCATGAAGACCCTGCTTAGAGGCTATTTTTAATTTTTTTCTAATCTTCATAATCTATCTACTTTTATATTAAAATCTAAATCAATAGAATCCTCTTCTAATCTCCAGATAAAATTAATCGATAACCCCTGATAAGATCTCTCTAGTCCAGATTCAGAATCAGATACAGTATATATAGGATACATAAATATTCTGGTCTCCCTTGAAAACTCAAATAAATATCTCAATCTAAACCAGCTATCCTCTAATACCAGTTCTTTAGTATTTAAAAAACTTTTTCTTTTTAATGCATCTTCTGAATATAGAAGCATATTGAACTCTGAAGAAAACAATAAGCCGCTATTAGCATTCTTATCTATATTATATGAGAAGTTAAGAATATTCTCATCTACTTTAAGACTCTTTCTTAAAGATAGATCTTGAGAAGTTATAAAAGCCTCTATAACTTTATTATTAATCTCACATATGTACGGGCTCTCATAAAGCTTAAGAATATCTATTGCTCTATTCTTCAAAAGAACCTCTTCATTGAGATCTGATTCTTTATAAATATGATCTATCCAAGCAGATTTTCTATAATTATCATATATTAAGCTATTTTTAAGTTCTTGAGTAGCAGTTGTTGATTTGTCATGTATGCTAGAAGGGTTATTAGAATTCGAAACATCGCCACTCATTCCACTTTCTTGGATAATCTTTTGATGGTAACTCTCTTCTCTCCTTGTAAGAGTATTTAAAATATTCATATTCTCAGGCTTATAATCTATCTCAATAATAGTAGCCCCATGAACTGGAGAAATATAAAGGTCATAGATACTATCTTTAAATATTAATTCTTTATCCCCATCTAAATCAATATCGTTTTGCTCAATAGTAGGAAAGTTAATTTTAGAGATACTATTTAATTCCCGCTCAGCATCTATAAGATATCTATAAGCAAGATATCTAAGGTGCGTCAGATATAACCCCCCAAATACTCCATGCCAATAAACATCATTATTCTGAGCTTTGTAAAGTTTTTCTCTTATACTAGGGTATATTTTTTTTGAATGCTCTTCTTGGGCCTCTAGCCTTAAGCTGAGATTAAACATCCTTTTATGAAGATGATTACTTTCGGGGTATTTAGCCAAGAAGTTCTTAAAGATTCCCCCTGACCAATCCATCATCTCAGAGTAACTCGACGAAGGAAGATAAACCCGGCCTGAAGAAGAATAAGATTCTAATATATCACTAAAATGTTTTGTCTTAATCCAACTCTTATTTTCAGAGAGAAGAGTAAAAAAATTGTTAAGCCACTTCTCCTTGTAAACCCAATCATAGGTACCAGGCCAGAATCCAAACTTCTCTAAATCATCTCCAAATGAGACTGTTTTTATACCTTGCTCTCTTTTAGAGTTTAGATAGTCTATCGATTCATTTGGTAGCTTAAAAGGCAAAGAGTATCTTAAGAATTTAGAACTAGGAAATATAGCTAAGCTGCTATTATTATCTTCAGTCATATAGTATCCATCTAGCTTATCCTGATCTAAACCGGCTCTTTTAAAATGTTCATCATCAACGATGGTAAAATCGATACCCGAACGCTTTATCGAATCAGCTAAAGAAGGCTCCCAAACTCTCTCGGTAAGCCAAAGCCCTCTGGGTTTAAAACCGAATATATCTTCCATCTTAGAACTATGCATCTCTATCTGATTTATCTTATCTCTATCAGAGAGAAGAACCAATATAGGCTCATAATAACCGGCCGCAAGAAGCTCAAGCTGGCCTCTTTTAACTAAACTTCTTATAAGTTTTATAAATTCAGTCTGATTCTTTAAAGTCCAATCTAAAAGACTGCCGCTTATATGAAATGCTATTTTTATTTCTGGGAATTGAGAAAGTGTCTGAAAAAAAGGCATATATGAACTCTCAAAAGCCTGATAAAAAATATTGTCAAAATTATCAACTGGCTGATGAGCGTGAACAGCAATCAAAAGGTTGATAGACTTGCTATTTAAATCCATTTCCCTCTGCCTTTATTAAGAGCTACTATTTCTAAAATCAATTCGGCAAGCTTACTTGAATCATGTCTAACAACATCGCCTAAATCAGACAGATCCCGGACAATAGCCTTAGGACCTAATCTTTCTACTTCTGCAATATCAGCCTCCACAGGAGAGCTGTCTTCTTGCTTGTAATTCTGAAGCAGGTTACCAGGAATAAACGATGAATTAAGCACAGCATACTGAATTAATTCTGGAGAAGTATGTTCAAAAATAGCCTTTATATGGTCTGCGGCTGTATAGTTTTCAGTCTCACCAAGTTGAGTCATGATGTTCACAATATATATCTTAATAGCAGGAGACTTTAAAATAGCATCGACCATTCCAGAAACAAGAAGGTTAGGTATGACACTCGTATAGAGACTACCAGGTCCTAGTATAATAACATCTGCTTTCTCAATCGCCTCTATTGCTTCGTAAGTTAAATTACATTCTTTAGGCTCAAGTCTTACTTTTCTAATCTTGAGATTTGCCTCTGGAATCTTAGACTCACCTATCGTCTCTTTACCATTCTCATGTTCTGCAACCAGCTTTATTTTGTCTATTGTCACCGGAATAACACGACCTTTTATAGCCAGAACCCTGCTAGACTCTTTTATAGCTTTTTCAAAATCACCAGTTATTTGAGACAGTGCAGTAATAAATAGATTTCCAAAATTATGATCTTTCAACTCTCCTTCTGCTTTAAACCGATACTGAAAAAGTTCTCTCATCAAAGGAGGAGCATCAGCTAAAGCAACCAGACAGTTTCTTATATCTCCCGGAGGAAGAACATCGAACTCTCTTCTCAGTCTTCCTGAAGATCCTCCATCGTCAGCCACAGTAACAATAGCAGTAGTATTTGCAGTTATATTTTTTAAACCCTGCAAAAGAGCGGAAAGACCTGTGCCTCCACCAATAGCAACTATACTTGGACCCTTATCAAGCTTTTTCTTTTCTAAAAATAATTCCAGTAACTCTTTAGAACGCTCAGGATATAAAGCGTTTATAACTGAAGTAACCAACTCTTTTATCCCGACTATAACAGCCAGCGTTCCTAGAAAAAGCCCCAGGATAGAGTAGACACTGCCATCGTAACTATCAGATTTAACAAGACTTGCTGAACTTAAAGAGATAAAAAGGATACCCAAAGTTGAAAGGAATATCCATCTTTTAACACCAATACCAGGATATAGCCAGCGTAATTTTTTCTTCATAGTTATAACACTGCTATTATTTTTAACCTAATTCTTCTTCTTCTCTTTTAATAATAGAGAGAAGCTTCTTAGGGCTTTTGCATTGGATAATACTTGTGCGGAAGAACCTGGCTCTAATTAATCTTGATATCTTTGCTAGGGTTTTAAGATGTTCACCTGTTGCATCTTTAGGTGCAAGAGTCATAAAGAATATATTTACTGGTTCGCCATCTAAAGAGTCGAAATCTACACCTTTTTTAGATACTCCACAACAGATTGTTATCTTTTTTACAGAGCTATCTTTAGCATGAGGAATGCCTATACCTTGACCTATCCCAGTTGATCCAAGTCTCTCTCTAGCTCTTAAAACCCTCTTTACTTTAGACTTGTTTTTCTTATCTAACTTCTTGGCTCCTATTAATATATCCAGCAGTTCATCTATAGCGCTGTCTTTATCTTTAGCTTTTAGATTTAAACCTATTGTTTCGACACTCAAAAAATCTGAAATATTCATTACACCGCCTCTCTTGTTAAATAATCAAAACATTAAATTATGGTTTACATGGAGCGGGAGACGGGATTTGAACCCGCGACCCCAACCTTGGCAAGGTTGTGCTCTACCGCTGAGCTACTCCCGCACTAAAAACCAATCTCTTGTTATCATTTAAAGTAGCCAGATAGTAGATTATTATATCAAATCATTGATAAATGGGCAAGGCGGGACTTGAACCCGCACCCCTCTCAGGACAGGATTCTAAGTCCTGCGCGTCTGCCAATTCCGCCACCTGCCCATAGCTCCTATCCCTTTAATAATATTCTGGGCCGTGCAGGAATCGAACCTGCAACCTTGG
>CAYRCW010000030.1:0-5387 GCA_964422895.1 uncultured Planctomycetia bacterium
AAAGGATTTAAGAAGGCAATTTTAAAAGAGAGTAAAATTTTGAACAGTTTTGTTGCTGTTGTGTATGTTTTTTTGTTTCTATAGAATTTATTTAGTTATATTATGTAGGAAGATATTAGTTGAGTATATGTTTAAAAAAAGGAGTTTTTTATGAATTTGATCTTATTTTTTATTATTCTTATTATCTCATTTATAGCTGTAAGAATAGGAGCTATAGCTTTTGAACTCACTGGAGTTGAATGGTTCTTGGCGAAATTTCAAGCGCTATCTTGTTTTACAGGAACTGGATTTACAACAAGGGAGTCTGAGCTTATTACAGCAAATCCTCAAAGACGACGCATTGCATCTGTTCTTATGGTTCTTGGCAATGCGGGTCTAGTTACTCTTATTGCTACTTTTGCAAATTCTTTAAGATCAGATGTTTTAGAATTTCCAATTCCTTTCCTAGATGCGATTATTCCTGCTAAATTTTTGCCGTTTGTAAATGTAATCATGATGATTACTGTTTTTTATATTGGCTATAAGTTGTTTAATAAGACAAATATTTCTCGTAAATTGACTAAAGCTATCAGAATTAGAATAATAAGCAGGGAGATGGTTAAGCGTGTCTCCTTTGAAGAGTTAGTAATTTCTACAGGTGGATACGGGATATCGAGTATAAAGATATGCAATAGCAGTCCTGTTGTGGATAAGACCTTGCAAGAGTCAAATCTTAGAGATTGGGATATAACTATTCTTGCAATAGAGAGAAATAGAGAGACAATACCGAATCCTCAAGCCAATATGAAAATAATAGAGCGTGATACCTTGATATGTTTTGGTAAACTTGAAAATATTAGGTCGAAGCTTTGCGATATTGGTTGATTTTTTTATTGTAAAAAATAGTCCTAGATTTATAATGTTAATTGGAGGTTTAATTAGGTATGAATTTGGATTCTTCGGGCATAGAGAGAAGGAGATATAAGAGGCTCAAGGTCGATTTTACTATAGCATGCATGACTCAGGAGCTGTTTAAATCTAGAGCAATTGTTGAGCCAAAAGCTATTGTTGCAAAGATGTTCGATTTAAGTGAAGGCGGGGCAGGTTTTATTTCTGATTACGATTTCTCTCCCAATACCAATATTGAAGCAAAGTTCACCGTAGTTAACTTGGGGGCTAAAGAGAGTGAGCGTTATAATCCTATGAATATTAGAGGTGAGGTTTGCTACAACCTTCCTTTTAGAGAGAATCTGAGTAGAATTGGTATATCATTTAAGAATGTTGCTTCTCGAGAAAGAAGAGCGATAACATCTTTTATGAATGCTCGGTCGAGTTAATAGTATTTTTAACCAGACTATTTTTTTATTGATATAAATTAAATTTAAAGTTATAATAGTTATAATAATTAATTTAATTATATTATGAAAAGAGAGGTATTTTCCACATATCAGGCTGCACATGTTTGTAATGTCCATCATACTACAGTAATAAACTGGGTAAAAGAAGGGATATTAAAAGCATATACGACTCCTGGTGGTCACAGAAGAGTTAAAAGAGAAGACCTGATTGCATTTATGCAAGGTTATAAAATTCCTATTCCAGAATCTATGCATAAGAGTTTAAAGCAGGTTCTTGTAGTAGATGATGACATTGAAGCATTGGAAGAATATAAAGATGCTTTAAGCGGTTCTGGTTTTGAGCTTGATTTTGCAGTTGATGGCTTTGAAGCCGGGATGAAGATATATCGTCAGAGACCGGATTTAATATTACTTGATTTTAAGATGCCAGGTTTGGATGGTTTTCAAGTTTGTGATATATTACACCGAGACGAAGAGACTAAAAATATACCTGTTATTGCTGCTACAGTGCTCTCATCAGAGGAAGAGATCGATAAGATTAAAGGTTGTGGAGTTAAAAGTTATTTCTCAAAACCAATTGACATGGATAAGTTGATCAAGTCTATTAAAGATAATTTAGGCATTAAAGTCTAGATCTTTATAGAGAAGATGAGTAGAGTAATAATAGTAGATGATGACAGAGAGTTTTTAGAGGAAATATCTAAAACTTTAGAATTAAGTGGTTATGAAGTTGTAGCTATATCTGATAGCGAAAAAGCTCTTAAAAAGATCCAGCTATTAAAGCCAGACGTAATTTTGCTTGATTTAAGAATGGAAGGTATTAGTGGTTTTAAAATAGCGGATATATTAAGTAAAGACAGTAAGCTTAAAAAAATTCCCATTGTAGGCATAACCGGCTACTATACTGAAAAAGAACATAAGACATATATGGCTATATGCGGTATTTCTGATTGCTTAATCAAACCTGTTAATCCTTTAGATGTTATAGCAGCTATTGAAAGTGTTGTTAGGATTAAAAAATAGGTTACTCTTTCTCTAAATTCTTAATAATTTTCTATGTTGTTGACAGTTTAAATTATTTCTATAATAATAAACAATAATCTAGGTTGTCTGAGATATTAAAGTTATGTTTAAACTTATTACAAAAGAATTAAAAGAGCACGCTCCTTTTACTGCGCTTGGCGCTATCTCTGGAATCATATTGATGATCTTCTTCTCTAAGATTCCCCGAGATGTTTCTTACGATGTATTCTATCTATTACATCCTTTACATGTACTCTTTAGTGCTTTAGTTACAGCCTCTATCTATGGGATTTACAAATGTAAGGCACATAATACGAGATGCAACATTTTTATTTTACTTGCTATAGGCTATCTTGGTTCTATAGGTATCGCTACAATAAGTGACTCTATAATCCCTTATATAGGAGAAGCTTGGCTTAGTATGCCTCATAGACATATCCATATCGGATTCATCGAAAAGTGGTATCTTGTAAGTCCTTTGGCTATTATAGGTATAGCAATAGCATATTTTAGACCTTCGACAAAAATTCCTCATTATGGCCATGTCCTTTTAAGTACTTGGGCATCTTTGTTCCATATTTTAATGGCTAAAGGAGAGTCTATTCATACCCTTGGTTATATTGTAGTGTTTGTTTTTCTTTTTATTGCTGTTTGGGTTCCTTGCTGTGTTAGCGATATAGTATTTCCACTCTTATTCGTGAAAGATAAAAAATAATATCTGCAGTGACTTAAAAAATAATTTTTAGTAAAAATTCTTAATTATTTAATCATGAATCGTACAAAAGAGATAGGTGAAAGGTCAATAGGATATCTTTTAGTTAAGTTTTCTTTACCTTCGATATTCAGTTTAGTTCTCCACTCTTTGTATATAGTAGTTGATAGAATATTTATAGGTCGTGGCGTAGGCTCGCTTGCTTTAGCCGGTGTAACCATTGTTTTTCCTATTCTCCACATAGTATTTGCTTTGTGTATCCTCTGTGCTAGCGGATCATCTGCTCTTATATCGGTATATTTAGGGCAGAAAGATAAGGATAAGGCGGAATATATATTTGGTAATACTTTCGTTATAATAACAATTTTAGGACTCCTAACATCTATAATAGGTTTTATTTTTAAAGATAGAATGTTAAGTTTTTTCCCTGTTAGCCTTGAGACTTTTGGCTATGCTCGGGAATATTTGAGTATATTTATAAGTGGAGCAATATTCTTTTTTTACGGATTTACCTTAACTTTTATTATTAGAGCGGAGGGTGACCCTATATATGCGACCTTAATGATAGTTTTTGGAACCTTGTTAAACATCTTGCTTGATTATGTATTTATATTTGTATTTTCAATGGGAATTTCAGGGGCTGCTATTGCTACAGTTATATCAGAGGCATCCGTTGCTCTTTTAGGTCTTCTCTATGTCATGAGAAAGAGGGGCGCTTTACATATACACAGGAAACATCTGAAGCTTAAGATTGTAAATTTAAAAAAGATATCTATTTTAGGATTGTCACCTGCTTTGGCCAATATTGCAGGTAGTATTCAGATGGTTTTTTTAAGCAAGAGATTGTTGTTTTACGGTGGGGAGATTGCAGTTGCTGCTTTAGGTGTCATCTTTGCGCTGGGTTCAATTATAAGGATGTTCTCTTTTGGTATGGCAGCTGGAATGCAGCCTATTGTTGGGTATAACTATGGTGCCAGATTGATTAAACGCGTCAAAGATACTTTTATATATGCGTCTCTAAGTGGTTTTGCCATAACGCTCTTAATAGTTTTAGTGATCTGGTTTTTAGTAGAGCCCATAGCTGGATTATTTTCTACAGGAGATATAGAGTTTGTGCGTCTCAGTAGTCATGCTCTTAGAATCTTTCTTATTATGAGTCCTTTTGCAGCTATCCATATTTTGGGTACAAGGTTCTTCCAATCTATAGGGAAAGGCGGTAAGGCTATATTTCTTGGGCTTCTTAGGCAGATGGTTATATTTCTTCCGACCCTCTATCTTCTATCTTCTGTTTTTGGTTTAGAAGGAGTTTGGTTGAGTGGTCCTATTACCGATATATTGGCTTTAGTTGTAACCGGAACTCTAATAGTAAGAGAGTTCAAGAAGATAAAATATTCAAATTTAACTAATATTTAAAGTTAATTAATTGTCTATTTAATTAGTTGTTGCTGTAATTAAAATATTCCATATAATGTATTGAGTTGATTGAACAATATTTTAAAGAAGGAGATTGTGTGAGATGAAAAAGCTTATACTGTTAAGACATGGAGAGAGCACTTGGAATAAAGAGAACAGATTTACTGGATGGACGGATGTTGATCTGTCGGAGAAGGGTATTCAGGAGGCCAATAAAGCAGGAGAAGTATTAAAGAGAGAGGGATTTACTTTTGACATTGCATTCACCTCCGTACTAAAGAGGGCTATTAAGACGCTATGGATAGTATTAGATAAGATGGATCTAATTTGGGTTAAGGTAGAGCGCTCTTGGAGGCTCAATGAGAGGCATTATGGAGCTTTACAGGGGTTAAATAAGAAAGATACTGCTCATGAGTTTGGAGAAGAGCAGGTCCATGTCTGGAGAAGAAGTTATGATATTCCGCCTTCTGCTCTTGAGAAAAAAGATCCAAGATATCCTGGCAATGAAGCTAAATATAAGGATTTAACAGAAGAGGAGCTTCCTCTTACAGAATGCTTAAAAAATACTGTAGCTAGATTTCTTCCTTATTGGCACAATGTTATAGTGCCTGTCTTAAAAGAGAAAGATACCATCTTAATTGTTGCTCATGGTAACAGCTTAAGAGCTTTGGTTAAATATTTAGATAATATTTCAGATCAAGAGATTCCAAAATTAAATATCCCAACCGGTGTACCTCTTATCTATGAATTAGATGAAGAGCTAAAACCATTAAAGCATTATTATCTTGGTGATGAAGCAGAAATCAAAAAAGCTATGCAGAGTGTAGCTAATCAGGGTAAATCTAAGTAGCGGTCTTAATGGTAGTTCTATTTGAAAAAATAATTGTAATCTGAGTTTTGAT
>CAYRCW010000030.1:5487-11932 GCA_964422895.1 uncultured Planctomycetia bacterium
CCATCTCTTGCAACACTCAAGAAAATAGCAGATGCTCTTGACACAACCTTAGGTATTCTTGTAGGCGAAGAGTCAAAAAATGAAAACGATCCTGTTTTAAGAGAGTCTCAGCGGAAGGTTTTATCACAAGAGGGCAAGGGGGTTAAGATGTATGTCTTAACTTCAAAAGATTGCAATAAACAGATGGAGCCTCTTCTTTTTGAGCTCCAACCTAAGGCTTCTTCGGGTAAAAAATCTTATAAGCATTTTGGTCAAGAGTTTGTTTTGGTTATAAAAGGTACTTTGGAGATAACCCTCAATGATAATATTTATGTTTTAAAAAAAGGTGATAGTATCTATTTCAATTCTAATGTCCCTCATTATTTTAGAAATATAGACAAGAAGACAACAGAAGCAGTTTGGGTTGTAACTCCGCCGACTTTTTAAGGTGTTTTTTTTAATTTTTTTGTTAAGTAAGACTAAAATTTGTTAAGTATAATAAAAAGGAGGTCAAGATGAAAGCATTAATGGATAAGAGGTTGAGTGGACTTAAAAAACAACTTTGTTTATTTAAAGATGAGCTGGAAGGTTATGAAGTTTCTTTTGGAAACATTTCTTCTTTTGCGAAAATTATATCAGATCAAATGAGAAGATTGAATTATGACAATGTTAAAATAGATAAGGCTGGGAATGTTGTTGGTCTTATTAGAGGCTATTCAAACAAAAGACCAATTGTAGTTATATCGCATATTGATCATAATAGTTTCTCTTTAGATTCTAGGATCGAGTTTAAGGAAAACGATGCGATTTCTTTTAAGTCTGGAATCTTGAGCTCCATCTATAGCGGAGGTCTTTTAAAGTCAGCGCTGCTTCCTCTTGAAGGAGATCTCTATATCTGTTCTGTTCCCAGATTAGATCTTTGTAATTACGGTATTAAGTATCTATTTGATAATACTCTGAAGAATATTTCTAAGATAGCAAGAGTAATACTTTCTGAACCTACAGGTTTAAATATAAATGTTGGACATAAAGGTAGATTTGAGTATGAGATAGTTGTTAAGGGGGAAATAGGCTCTAGCATATTGCAGGATCGGGGCGTTAATATGCTTGGAACTATGTTTCCTCTGATAAATGAACTTGAAAAAGTATCTAGAGATCTTCCGCATAACTCTCTACTTGGAAATTCTAGTTTGAATATAAAAGATGTTGGAATAAACAGAGTTCAATCTGGATCTAATTGTAAGGAATTTAAGATTATAGTAGACAGGGGTTTTGTTCCTGAAGAGACAACAAGCGCTATACTTAAAAGGGCTAAGAGTATAGCAAGAGGTGTTTATGGATCTGAAGACGGTCTTAAAATTAGCGCTGTTGCTACAAAAGAGAAAATCAAATCTTATACTGGTAAGGTTTTTATGGCTAAAAAGGAGTTTAAACCCTGGAGTATAGCTGTTGATGATAATTTTGTTTTAAAATCGCTCAATGGTTTAAAAGAGTTAAATCCTAAAGCAACTGCTGGTTATTGGAGAAAGATTATAACCGATGGTTCGTATACATTTGCAGATCTTGGAATACCTACCATAGGATTTGGAGCTGGATTTGAAGATGATATAAAGAATGCAACTGTAAAGATATCTGAAGCTGAAATCTTAAATGCTGTTAAATCGACTGCAGTTATAATCCATAGAAATATTGGTTTGCCTTCATTTGGTTGGAGTTCAGAGGATATCTAAAGGTGTGAATATTCTCTCTTTAAATTGTGGAAGTTCATCTTTAAAGTATAAGCTTATTCGCATGCCTGAAGAAGAGGAGTTAATATCTGGTGAGGTTCAAAGACTTGGTGTTAAAACAGACAAAGGTTCTCTGGTGATACACAATTCAAGAAGTGGGGCAGAGAGAATAAAGAAGTATTTTTCTACTCACAGTGAAGCTTTTTCTGAAGTGTTAAAACTTATAATTAGAGATAAGAGATGTAAGATTGATATCTTTGCCCATAGATACGTACATCCAGGAAATATTTTTTCTGATACCACTAAGATTACAACAACTGTACTTAAAAAGCTTGAGCAGACTTTAGAGCTTGCTCCGATACATAACCCTATAAGTTTTCAATTGATAGAGAGTTGCAATAGAAGTTTTAAAAATATACCTCAATACCTTGTTTTTGATACTTCTTTTCACAGTACTATTCCCAGACATCTCTCTCATTATGCTTTGCCTTTAAAACTAAGCAATAAGTTTGGTCTAAAAAAGATAGGTTTTCATGGTATATCACATAAGTATGTAATGGAGGAGTCTTGCAAATTTTTAAAAAGGCCTGTAAAGACTCAGAAGATAATAAGTGTTCATTTAGGTACTGGTGGGGCAAGTGTTACTGCTATAGATAGAGGAAGATCAATAAACAACTCAATGGGCTTTACTCCTCTCGAAGGCTTGATTATGAATACACGTTGCGGGGATATGGATGCAGGACTTATATTCTATCTCATGTTTAAAGATAAGTGCTCTTTGGAAAAAATAGGTAGTATTTTAAATAGAGAAAGCGGTATTTTGGGTCTTTCTGGAAAATCATCAGATATTAGAGATATAATTGAAAAAATTGATTCTGATAGTCAAGCTAAAATAGTTTTTGATATTTATATTAGAAGAATTAAAAAATACATCGGTTTTTACAGCCTACTTCTTAAAAAAGCTGATGTTCTTATCTTTACAGATTCAATAGGAGTAGAAAGTGCCCTTGTTAGAAAAAAAATAGTTGAAGGTTTTGAATTTATGGGACTTAAGATAAAAGAGAAGGAAAATAGATGTTACTTAAAAGGCATAGCTGATATATCTTCTGTTGGTTCTCAGACAAAGACCTTAATTGTACCTACAGATGAAGAACTAATGATAGCCAGAGAGGTATTTAAGAAATTATAATATGAAGTTAACAATAGAGTTTTTTTCAAATAAGGCAAGGTTCTCTATTTTAAATCAAGCAGATCGTGTTGTCTCAGTTAAGGATTATGAACTATTTTACATAAAAGATAAAAATAATTTAGAAGTTATTTTTAATGAAATTTTAGCAGAAAAAAAGATAGATATTGTAGCTATTTTACTTGCTTTTGGAGGCGATATTTTTAGTGAACCTTCCAGGGTTGATAGATTCTTTTTAAATAAACTTTACAGTTTAATGCCTGATTATCCTTTATATATACCTTCTGTTTGCGATGTTTTAAGTATTCTTTTGGATATCTTGATTGATATAGAGATAGTTGCTTTTTTTCAAACTTCGTTTTTTAAAAATTTACTATCTCAAGATATGTATTATGCAATACCCCGTAAAATATCAGATAAAGACAATTTTAAACGGAATGGTTTTCATGGAATCTATCATGAGTTTAATTCAAGCAGGAGCATAGAGAATGGAAAAATGATATCTTTGGTGTTTGATGGTCAGACTACGCTTTCTGCCGTAGATAGAGGGCGACCTAGATTGGTAAGTCTAGGTTATACTCCACTTGAAGGTATAATGGGTGATAGAACATCCGGAGATATAGATCCGGGTATAATTTTTTACCTGATGAAAAAAACCGGAATGAATATATTTCAAATTGACGAACTCTTAAAGTTAAAAAGCGGTTTTAAAGGTTTAACAGGTTATGACATGAGCAAAAGAGAGCTTTTGAAGTTCTATGGAAAAGATAAAAATATTGATCTTGCTTTTGATTTATATATTAATCAGATTATTAAATATATTGGTGAGGCTATAGCTGTTTTAGGAGGTTTAGATAGAATAGAGATATCTGGTTCTGAAGCCGGATATCTTATTCAGGTAATAAGGAAAATTTTAAAAGAGATATCTTTTTTAGGTATCAACTTAAAACCGCTTCCTTGGGATATTAGTTCCAAGTCAACAGTTATAACTTCTAAAATTTCAAATATCAAGGTAAGTATGAATAACTATTTTCTTTCTGAAATAGTATCTAAAAAATTAAATGATTTAATAAAGTTAGGATAGTTTTTATTTGACAGGATATTTCTTTTATCATATTATGCACATATGTGCATAATAGAAGGTGAATCTTGAGACCCAAGAAGACGCGTTTAATAAGATCTAAACCAAAAGAGAGATTATTTAAGCCTGTATGTGGAAGTTTAAAAGACCTTAAAGAGGTGGTGCTCTCTTTAGACGAACTTGAAGTGTTAAGACTATCTAGTCTTGATAGTTTAGATCAAAATAAGATATCGAAGAGAATAAATGTTCATCGTTCAACAGTCTCTAGAATACTCAATTCGGCACATTATAAAATAGCCGATGCGTTAGTAAACATTAAAAAAATAAAAATAGAAGGCGGTTCTTGCAAAATTATAGAGGAAACTTGATTGAAAGAATATAAAAAATTATTTTTAATATTAATGGTATTTTTAGGGTTTTATTATCTGCCGTTAAATATATTAAGTTTTAGAAATCCTGTCTTTGAGGCCCTTGCTCTAACTAAATCTTATGCCCAAGAACATGTTTTACTGTGCCTTTTACCGGCATTTTTCATAGCTGGAGCAGTCTCTATATTTATATCGAGAGATTCTGTTGTTAAGTATTTTGGTTCTGGTGCAAATAAGTTTATCTCTTATAGTATTGCTTCTCTATCTGGTGCAATATTGGCGGTCTGTTCCTGTACAGTCTTACCGCTGTTCTCTGGAATATATAAGCGCGGAGCAGGTTTAGGCCCTGCCATTGCTTTTCTCTATTCAGGGCCAGCTATAAATATTATGGCTATCATTTTGACTGCAAGAGTATTAGGCTATGAATTTGGCTTAGCCCGTGGGGTAGGAGCAATCCTATTCTCTATACTTATCGGTTTTATTATGCATTTAATATTTTTAAAAGAAGAGAGAGTGCGTAAAAAAGGAGAGGCTTTTAAATTTGACGATATCAAAAGAGATAGGAGTATACTTAAGAATATAGTCTATTTTCTTTCTATGATTGCTATCTTAGTATTTGCCAATTGGCCAAGTTTTATAGCTGGTTCTGGAGTCTGGTATAAAGTTTATAGTATAAAATGGCTTTTGACTGGAATGTTTTTGATTGTATTATCTTTAAGTTTGATTTTTTGGTTTAAAAAGGGAGAACTTAAATCTTGGGTTCAGGTTTCATGGAGATTTGCAAAACAGATCATGCCATTGCTTCTTATAGGTGTCTTAATTTCCGGGGCCCTTTTGGGCAGACCTGGGAAGGAAGGGTTGATTCCATCTTGGGTTATCGTAAAGATGGTAGGTTCAAATACTATCTTTGCCAATATATTTGCATCAATAATAGGTGCTTTTATGTATTTTGCAACACTTACAGAGGTTGTAATATTAGAAGGTTTGCTAGGTGCTGGTATGAATAAAGGTCCTGCGCTTGCTCTTCTCTTAGCAGGTCCGGCATTGAGTCTTCCCAACATGCTTGTAATAAACAGTGTCTTAGGGTTAAAGAAGACGGTCTTTTATGTCTTTCTAGTTGTGGTTATGGCATCTATCTCGGGCTTATCTTTTGGGTATATAATTAATTAAATTAAATGAATCGTTTTTTGTCCAATTATGATATAGCTATTATTGGAGCTGGGGCGGCCGGTTCTATGGCCGCTATAACAGCTGCTCTATCCAATAAAAAGATTGTTTTAATAGAGAGAAATAGTTCTATAGGGCATAAAATTTTGCTTAGCGGAAAAAAGCGTTGCAATATTACTAATTCTGCTGATATAGAGAGTTTTATCGAAGTTTTTGGCAAGCAGGGTCGTTTTTTAAGACAGTCGTTCAATGCTTTTTTCAGTGACGATTTGATATCTTTCTTTAAAGAGAGAGGCCTCGAGATGAAAGTTGAGAGGCAAGGACGCGTCTTTCCTGTTACAAATAAATCCTCTTCGGTTGTAGGAGTGTTGGAGCGAGTTATCGCAGGTAGTAAAAATATAAAGGCTTTATTCAACATAGCTGTTAAAGAGATAGTAAAAACAGATGATGGTTTTAATTTAAATTTATCTAATAAAGATATTATTAATGTTAAGAGATTAATTATTACAACAGGAGGAGCCTCTTATAAAATGACAGGTTCTCTTGGAGATGGGTTTAACTTTGCAGAAATCTTAGGGCATACGATTGTGCCTTTAAGTCCGGGGCTTGTACCGCTTAAGACGAAAGAGGTTTGGGTTAAGAGTTTACAGGGTTTGGCGCTTAAGAATATTAGAATTACATTTAAAGCTAATAAGAATAATAACGTTAAAAAATGTCAAAAGATAGTCTCTTCTATTGGAGAGTTAATGTTTACCCATTTTGGTGTATCAGGCCCTCTGGTATTAGATTTAAGCGCTGAAGTTGTCTCTATACTTCAGATATCAGATGCGGTGTCTATGCTAATTGATTTTAAGCCAGGTTTAAGCGCTGAGCAGCTTAAAAAGAGAATATTAAAGGAGATCACTTTAAAGAGTAAGATGAAATTTAAAAATATTAT
>CAYRCW010000031.1:0-11929 GCA_964422895.1 uncultured Planctomycetia bacterium
TGGCTACCCCGCCTGGGCTCGAACCAGGAACAATTGATCCAGAATCAACCGTGTTACCATTACACCACGGGGCAATATTATTTTAAAAGGATATATTATAAGAAACTTTCAATTCGGGCAAGCGCTTCTTCGCAACCCAATATTTCTATAAGTTCAAACAGAGGCGGAGATATCTCCTTACCTGTTAAAATAGCTCTTAGAGGGTGGATTATCTCTTTTGCTTCTAATTGAAAATCACTAGCTATAGTGCGTATCAGCTCTTCAATCTCTTTAGATGAGAAATGGGCTAAATCCTTAAACCCTTTAGCTATCTTCTTAAAGATGTCTTTAGCTCTGTCACCATTTAAATCATACTTTTTAATTAAATCTTCATCTATCATATAGTCTCTAGATAGTATGTATCTTAACTGCTTAGCATACTCAGAATAAGTTGATGAACGGGGCTTAAGAAGTTTAAAGAGTATCTCCTGCTTATCTTTATCCATGTTATTATACTTATCCAATAAACCCTCTTTCTCGATATATTTAATCAATGCATCTTTATAATCATTCTCTTTAACCTGCTTAAGATACTTCTTATTCATCCATTTAAGCTTTCCTACATCAAAGACTGCATTAGACTTATTTATCCTATCAAAGCTAAATAAATTTATAAGCTCTTTTTGAGATAGTATCTCCCGATTATCCCCTGGCGACCAACCAAGAAGAGAGAGAAAGTTAAAGAGCGCCTCAGGCAAAAATCCCTCTTCCCTATAAGCTGTAACACTAACTGCACCATGCCTCTTAGAGAGCCGAGTTCTATCTTCACCAAGAATAAGTGGAAGATGTATAAACTCTGGAACTTTAAAGCCAAGAAGTTGATAAAGCAAGATCTGCTTAGGTGTATTTGATATATGGTCTTCGCCTCTTACTATATGAGTCAATCCAAGTGTTGCATCATCAATAACGCAGGCAAAGTTATAGGTTGGTGAACCATCTGATTTCATAAGAACTATATCGCTAAATCCCTCTTTAAATTCTATCTCACCTCTTAATATATCGTTAAACTTAACAGAGTCTACACTACTCTTATATCTTAAAGCTACGCCTCGCTCTGTCTTCTCTTCATAAGCTAAGCCATCCTTTAGAAGCTTATCCGCATATTCGCGGTAAATATCAAACCTTTGACTTTGATGTATCAAGTCTCCGTCCCAATTAATGCCAAGCCATTTTAAAGACTCTAATATGTCATCTAGAAACCTATCTTCAGAACGTTCTAAATCGGTATCCTCTATTCTTAAGATAAACTTGCCTTTATTATGACGGGCAAAAAGGTAGTTAAATAGAGCTGTCCTAGCTCCCCCGACATGCAAGAAACCAGTCGGAGATGGTGCGAACCTTAAGACGACCTCACTCATCATTGAAGCCTTTATTTAATGCCTGCTTATCAAGCTCTAAAATATCTTTATTCTTTATAACTTTATCTAATACACCTATTGCTGTATCAAGTTTTATAAGAGAACTTACACTTATAAACTTTCCCAACATTACCATATTTGCACACTTTAGATTACCAATTCTTCTGGCTTCACCAGTTGCATCTATAGCTACATTAGATAGTCTTTGGTCTAAAAGCTCTTTGGATACAAGCCCACTATTGTAGAAAGCTATGCTATTATCTCTAAGGAAAGGTGTATACTTCTTATAAGATGGTTCATTCATTACAATAAGAGTGTCGGGTATAATTACATAGGGAGATGATATCTCATTATCAGATCCAATAACCATACACTTGCAGGTCCCGCCCCTTACCTCGGCTCCATAAGAAGAGAGCCAGGTTAGGTTCTTATCCTCTTCTAGTAACCCTTGCGCTAATATTTTACCCAACAGTAGAATGCCTTGACCACCGGAACCAGAAATGATGATCTTTACTTCACTCTGCCCAAGGGATATGTTTTGGTCGTCTCTTTTTCTATCCATTTTAAATTATCTACTGGCGTCATCTTGGTATAAGTAGGACATGGAGAGAGTATCTCAACCATAGAGAAACCCTTCTCTTCTATCTGATTATTAAAAGCCTCTCTCAGTGCATCTTTTGCCTTCTTTATCTCAGGAGGTGAGAAGAGTGATCTTCTCTCTAAATAACATACACCATCTAAGACTTTAAGCATTTCAAGAAGAGGCAGTGGATTACCATGGATCTTACTCTCCCTACCATTTATAGTCGTAGTGGTCTTCTGACCTAAGGCTGTAGTAGGAGCCATCTGACCTCCTGTCATACCATAGACACCATTATTTACAAATACAACCGTCAGGTTCTCCCCCCGGCAAGCTGCATGTATTGTCTCATTTGTTCCTATCGCAGCAAGGTCACCATCGCCTTGATAAGTAAATACAAACTTATCGGGTTGAACTCTCTTAATAGCAGTTGCAACAGCTAATGGACGGCCATGAGCAGCCTCTGTTGTATCAAAATTCCAATAGTTGTAAGCTAAGACTGCACAACCAACAGGAGCAATAGCTATTGTCTTCTCTCTTAATCCAAGTTCATCTATTACTTCAGCTACTAACCTATGAATAATACCATGTCCACAACCAGGACAATAGTGAGTACGCACCTCACGTAAAGATTTTGGTCTAGTGTAGATTATCTTCTTCACTTTAATATACTCTTTATCTTCTCTATCACTTCATCTTCTGTTGGAATAACTCCGCCCATCCTACCTAAAGCATCTACTCTTACATCACTAGAACATACAGCGAGCTTCACATCCTCAAACATCTGAGGTGAGCTCATCTCAAGAACTAAGAACTTCTTTATATTTTTCGATATCTCCTTTAACTCTTTAGATGGATAAGGCCACAGTGTTATGGGGCGGAAAAACCCTACATCTATTCCCTCTTTCTTAAGCTTCCTTATCACTCCTGCTGCAACTCTGGCCATTGAACCATAGGCGACTACAACCAGTTCGTCTTCTTTAGATGTATTACTTTGAAAGCTAACCTCTTCTTCTGCTATCTCTTCGTATCTGCCCTGAAGTCTTAAGTTCAGCTCCTCCAACTCATAAGAAGCAAGATAGAGCGACTTTATTAACTGAGGCTCTCTATCTTTACAACCTTTAAGTGCCCAAGGTTTAGAATATTCTTTAACTTCTATATTAAATAAGCTCTTATCTACCGGCTCCATCATCTGACCCAATATTCCATCCCCTAAAACAATGACAGGTGTTCTATACTTATCTGCAATATCAAATGCCTTAGGCATAATTTTGAATATTTCAGCTACTGAAGAGGGGGCTAAAACAGGAGTTCTGTAATCTCCATGACCTCCTCCGCGAGTTGACTGAAAATAGTCAGCCTGAGACGGAGCAATATTACCTAAACCAGGACCACCACGCATAACATTTACAATAACAGCCGGAAGCTCACAACCCGCAAGATAAGATATGCCTTCCTGCATAAGACTTATTCCAGGAGATGAAGAAGATGTCATAGAACGTACCCCTGATAGAGAACCGCCAAAAACCATATTTATAGATGCAAGTTCACTCTCTGCCTGAATAAAGACTCCATCTTCTTCTAGCATCCTTCTAGACATATACTGAGTAAGTTCATTCTGCGGTGTTATAGGATAACCGGCATATAATCTACACCCCGAAAGTATAGCCGCTTCACCAAAGGCCTCATTACCTGATATTAAGACTCTATTATTTGCCATCTTCTTCGTATATCTCTATGCAAGCCTCGGGACATACCGAGACACAACGCATACATTTTATGCACTTGCTCTCATCAACTACCTTTACAGGTAGATAGCCTAAAGGGTTTAACTTGTCATCCATAACCAAGACACCCTTAGGGCAGACACTGACACAGAGTCCGCAGGATTTACAGAAATCTTTTTTAATTATTATCTTTAACATTTTTCTTTAATTTTACTATTTTATCTAAAATAGATTTTTCATCAAGTCCAATAATATTAACAAGTATATCTCTCGCTCCATTAGTAATAAACTCATCAGCCACACCTATGCTCTTAACTCTTACATCTATATTAGAATTTGCTACTACAGCAGCCACAGATTCAGCTATTCCGCCTAAGGAAGAACCCTCCTCAAGAACGAAGATATGGTCTACTCTATTTGCAATATCTATAATCATCTCACAATCTAAAGGCTTAGCAAACCTTAAATTTACTAAGTATGGTTTTATATCTTCTCTCTCTAATTTTTTAGATACTCTATAGGCTATATCTAAAGTACTGCCATATCCAAATATAGCTATATCCTCCCCTTCTATTAAAATCTCAGACCGAGCCAGCTGAATATCTTTATAACCTAATGAGGATAGATCCGGCACAGCCGTCTTGGGATATCTTATGACAGAGGGAGACTTTAGATCTTTCATCCACTCCAGCATCATAGTAAACTCCCATCCATCTTTAGGCGCCATAACAACAAGGTTAGGCAGATGTTTTGTAAAAGCAATATCGAATATACCATGATGAGTCGGACCGTCTTCTCCTACTACTCCAGCTCTATCAAGACAGAATTTGACAGGAAGATTCTGAAGAGCTACATCATGCATTATCTGATCATAGGCTCTCTGAATAAATGTTGAGTAGATTGCAACAAATGGTTTAAAACCTGACTTTGCAAGAGCAGCTGCAAAAGTAACCGCATTCTGTTCTGCCATTCCAACATCAAAAAATCTATCAGGAAATCTATTTTTAAACTCAGCCAACCCTGTACCATAAGGCATAGCAGCAGTAACAGCAACAACCTTGGGATCGACCATAGCCATATCGATAAGAACCTTCGAAAATATTTCTGTATAAGATCTGTCTTTCTTTGAGAAATCTCCACTCTCTAAATCAAACCTTGAAGCACTGTGAAAAAGCTCAGGCTCTATCTCGCTATATTTATAACCCCTGCCTTTCTTTGTAAGAACATGGATCAATACAGGCTTATTAAAGCTCTTTATATTTTTAAAAGTAGTTATAAGTTCATTGAAATCATGGCCATCTATAGGACCGATATATTTAATGCCCATCTCTTCAAATATTATCCCAGGAACAAGGAGACTCTTGAGAGACTCTTCAAGCTTCTTAACTGCTCTTAACGCAAAATCACCTTTAGGAAGCTTAAGCAGCATCTTCTCTACCTCATTACCGACCTTATTGTATAGAGGATCTGTTATTATCCTATTTAAGTATTTACTTATCGCCCCTACAGTCTTAGATATTGCCCACTCATTGTCATTTAAAATTATAAGCAGATCTTTTTGAATATGTCCAAGATAGTTCAAGGCCTCAAAAGCCATACCTCCCACAAGCGATGCATCTCCAACTATAGCCATTACCTTCTCACTCCCCTTAGCCATATCTCTTGAACAGGCAAATCCTAAAGCAGCTGAGATAGCTGTTGAACCATGTCCAGATATAAAATGGTCATGATTAGATTCAGCCGGATTAGGAAAACCGCTTATGCCTTCAAACTGCCTAAGAGTAAAGAACCTGTTTTTTCTACCCGTAATAATCTTATGAGTATAACATTGATGGCCAACATCCCAGATAAGCTTATCTTCAGGCGAATCAAATACGTAGTGCAAAGCCAAAGTGAGTTCAACAGCACCTAAATTACTTGAGAGATGTCCCCCATTTTTAGATACAGTAGATATAATGAGTTCTCTTATCTCTTCTGCTAAAGATCTTAACTCATCCTGACTTAAATCTCTTAAATCTTTAGGCTCGTTTACTCTGTCAAGAACTCTAGTTTTTACTTCTCTATCCACTATAAAGATTCCTCGCCTAATAGCTCTTCTTCCTTAACCTCTCTCTTCTCTATCTCAGGAGAACTGTCTCCTGTAATAAGTTCAATCTTCTTCTCTACTTCAGAGAGCTTCTTTCTGCATGATTTAACAAGTTTTATCCCCTCTTCATAAAACTTTAAAGCATCTTCAACCGATATATTCTCTTCTTCTAAATTTGCAACTATCTCTTTTAAACGTTCTAATGACTGATCAAATTTCATACTCAGATCTCCTTATTAAACGGACTAAAACTAACTATATCAACTAAGACCTTTTTTTTCAACCCGGGATATAACTATTCCTTTAGAGAGTCTTGTTTCAATTAATGCACCTTTCTTAATATTCTTTATATCTTTAACAACCCTACCTGAAATTAAATCTTTTGTAACACTATAACCGCGAGATAGAACAGTCAGAGGATTTAAGTTTTCAAGATGTTTTATAATATAACCTAATTGATCTCTATTACTGCTTAACATAGATTCTATAGATCTATTCATCCTTAAGCTTAACTCATCAAGACGCTGCATCTTTAAAGGTACAATATCTCTTATTCTAAATAGACCATATCTTCCTTCAACGCTACTTAATATCTCTCTCTTCTTATTTACTAGATCATGAAGAGACCTCCTTAGATCTCTGCTATCTTTATCTAAGAGAGTTTCAAGGTCATCTCTAACTCTAACTGCAAGCTCTGCAGCAGCAGAAGGAGTAGGAGCCCTTAGGTCGGCTACCCAATCTGATATAGTCCAATCTCTCTCATGGCCTACAGCAGAGATAATAGGTATTTTAGATTTAAATATCTCTCTAGCAAGCTCTTCATCATTAAAAGCCCAGAGATCTTCTATGCTCCCTCCACCTCTACCTATTATCAAAAGATCTACTTTATTATTCATCTTATTAAAACACTTTATTCCAGAGATAATCTCCCCTACAGCATATTCGCCTTGAACCCTAGCAGAGTAAATCATAATATGAATATTATTAAATCTTCTTCTTAAGACCTTGACCATATCCCTTATTGCAGCACCGCTAAAAGATGTTACAATACCTATCCTTTTAGGAAGAAACGGTATCTCTCGTTTATGTTCTTGATCAAATAAACCCTCCTTAGAGAGCCTCTCTTTAAGTTGCGTAAAAGCAAGCATTAGAGCTCCTAAACCTTTAGGCTCTAGATATTCAGCTCTTAATTGGTACTTTCCTTGAGGAGCATAAGAGGTTATCTTTCCATAAGCTATTACCTGCAGACCATTCTCAAGATCAAACTTTACTTTACTAGAAAAACCTTTAAATAATGCCAGAGGAATAGACGAGTTTTCATCTTTTAAATCAAAATAGATATGGCCTGATCCTGGCTTACTTAAATTTGATATCTCTCCCTCAACCCAAACATACCCAATACTCTCTTCTAAAAGACTCTTCACTCTTCTTGAGATATCAGAGACAGTATAGATTTTTCTTCTATTCTCCATAGAGTAACTTTAAAAAGAGAACTATTTAGATTGAGAGATCTTCTCTATATTCAAAACGTTTAATAAAATTAGCTTTGGAATTAGATTCATCTACTTCAATAATGGCACCCTGAATCCTTAAGTCATCTTCTGCAACATCCATCCTAACAGGAGTCGAAGTCAAGAATCTTTGCAAAACAGAATCTATAGTTCTACCTAATACAGATTCAAAAGGACCTGTCATACCAACATCAGTTATATAGGCTGTGCCTTGCGGCAATACTCTCTCATCAGCAGTCTGAGTATGAGTATGAGTACCAAGAACAGCAGAGACCTTACCATCTAACCAATGCCCTAAAGCCTGCTTCTCAGATGTAGCCTCTGCATGAATATCAACAACTATAATATCTACCTCTTTCTTCATCCGCTCTATTTCAAATGATGCCACTCTAAATGGACATTCAATTGGATTCATAAAGACCCTACCTTGTAAATTCAAAATTCCAACCTTTATTCCATCTTTAGTTGAGAGAATAGTGGAGCCTGTGCCTCGCACTCCAGCAGGATAGTTTGCAGGTCTTAAGAGCCTTGGCTCTGTATCTATTATCTTCAAGATATCTTTCTTAGACCAGATATGGTCTCCTGAAGTAATGCAATCAATATTGGATGCTAACAGCTCTTCTACTACCCTTACTGTAAGACCTGAACCTCCAGCTGCATTCTCTGCGTTGGCAATAACAAAATCTATTTTTTCTCTCTCTCTTATCTTCCCTAAGCCTTCTTTTATTATCTCTCTACCAGCACTTCCTACAATATCACCTATAAACAATATCTTCATATATATATCTCTCTTTAATAGCCTCTTAAGCTAGATATTTAAAGTCCAGCTCTAGAGACTAAATGTTCCTTATTTAGCGTAGTCAACCGCTCTTGTTTCACGGATAACTACAACCTTTATCTGTCCCGGATATTCAAGCTCCTCTTCTATCTTAACTTTTATATCTTTAGCTAAGATATAAGAGTTATTATCGTCTACCTTGTCTGGGTAAACCATAATTCTTATCTCGCGTCCTGCCTGAATAGCAAACGACCTATCAACACCTTTAAACGAATTAGCAATACCCTCAAGTTTCTCTAATCTCTTAATATAACTCTCTAAAGTCTCGCGTCTTGCTCCAGGTCTTGCTCCGCTTATAGAATCAGCAGCCTGAACAAGGACAGCATATAGACTATTCTGCTCTACATCTTCATGGTGAGCAGCTATAGAGTTTACTATCATCTCATTCTCTCCGTACTTCTTAGCCAGATCAGCACCAATCTGAGTATGAGTTCCTTCTTGATCTTGGTCTATAGCTTTACCGATATCATGGAGCAGACCAACACGCCTTGCCAAAGTAAAGTTTAAACCCAGCTCATTTGCCATAACACCCATAAGGTAAGCTGCCTCTTTAGAGTGCTGTAAGACATTCTGACCATAACTTGTTCTATATTTAAGCTTACCTAAGAGTCTTATTATCTCAGGATGGAGATTATGTACTCCAAGATCTAAGGCTACAGACTCACCTTCCTCTCTTGTCTTCTTCTCCATCTCCTTCTTCATCTTCTCAACAACCTCTTCTATCCTGGCCGGATGTATTCTGCCGTCTTCAATAAGCTTATCCATAGAAACTCTAGCAATCTCACGTCTGTAAGGATCGAAACAGGATAGAGATACCGCTTCAGGCGTATCATCTATTATTACATCTACACCTGTTGCCATCTCAAAAGAACGAATATTTCTTCCTTCGCGACCTATTATTCTTCCTTTCATCTCATCATTAGGAAGGTTAACAACTGCAACGGTAGACTCTGTTGTATGCTCTATAGCACATCTCTGAACAGCTTGAGATATTATCTCTCTAGCCTTCTCATCAGCTTTAGCCCGCGTCTGCTCTTCTATATGCTTGAGAAGAAGATTGGCTTCATTTTGAATCTCTGTTTCCATACGTTTAAGCAACTGCTGTTTAGCCTCTTCAGGTGACATACCTGATATCTGCTGCAACCTAAACTTCTCTTCCATTATAAGATCGCTTATCTCTTGTTCACGTTTTTTGAAATTCTCTTTTGTCTTCTCGATATCCTCATTCTTCTTAACAATCTCTCTCTCTTTTTGGTCTAAAAGTTCGAACTTACGCTCTATATTCTCTTCTTTCTGAAGCAGTCTACGCTCAAACTCTGTTAACTCTTGACGCCTCTCTTTTGTCTCTTTTTCAAAATCAGAACGTAATTTATAAAGCAGTTCTTTAGACTCTATCTCTGACTTCTTCTTACTATCTTCAACTGATCTCTGAGCTCTATCGATTATATCTTTAGCCTGGAATTCAGCTGTCTTTACGTTTTTCTTTGCATAGAATGTCCTTAAGATATACCCAAGAACTCCAGCAACTACAAGAAGTGCTACATATCCTATTAATTGTAAAGCTATCTTCATCTGACTCACCCCTTTATATGATCTATTAGCTAAGCATAAATCAGGGATGACACTGGACGGTCAAGCATAGAGATAGGTAATCTTTCTAAGACTTGAAATTCATAACTCAATCCCAAACTATAAGTATAGGGAACTTTTTTTAGAAATCTATCATAGTACCCCTTACCATGGCCAAGGCGATTACCAGCTTTATCAAAAGCAACGCCTGGAACTAGTAGAAGATCGAGTTGATTCAAGTCAACTCTTCTTATATTATCAGAATGTGGCTGATAAACTCCATAAGGTCCTTTAACAAGTTCTTTGCAGTCAAGGATCAGTGAAGGCAACATCAACCTATCACCCTTTAATACATATGGTACTGCTACTTTTTTACCCATCTCTAAAGATTTTTCAATTATCGTCCAAGTATCAACCTCATATGATTTAGAGACATAGCTCATTATTATATTTGCTTTTTGAAACTTAGGATTTAAAAAGAGTCTCTCTCTTATCCTTAGATTCCTCCTTTCTTTTTCTTCTTTATTCATGTTCTCTAATTGAGAGAACATTATATCTCTTATCTTGTCTTTACTGTCCACTTTTACCACCATATTTAGATTATACTCTTAAGCTAAATACCATTCAATATCTAAATTTAAACCTATAATTAATAGCTAATTCTAAGCCATCTAAAAGATCTAAAAAAATAAAAGATAAAACAGAACTGAGGGCTAGTAAGTTAAGATCTCTACTCTTCTTTTAGGTCTACTACAATGGGCTTATTCTTACTTATCTCATCTTCGGAGAGCAAGCAATAGGAGAGTATACAGATCTCATCTCCAATTTCGCCAGATCTTGCAGCTGGACCATAGAGAACTATCTTGCCTGAACCAGCCTCTTCTTCTATAAGGTAGGTCTGAATACGTGTACCATTATTATAGTTTAAGACATGAACCTTTTCATTTCCCAGAAGTCCAGCCTTCTTTAGGACATCTGAATCTACTCCTATACTACCTAAATAATTTAATCTCTTCTCAGTTATAACAGCTCTATTAATTTTAGACCTTAAAAACTCTCTTAATTTCATATTAACTCCCTTTCAAAACTAATGATCCGCTGAAGCAGCTCCCTCAACAAAATTTCCTGCTATATTACCATCAACATCTGCTCGATAGTACGTCCACCAACGTCTACCAGTTGCACTCCCTGCAGAACCATGCCTGCAATAAAATATCACTGTATCACCTGCATCATTATATCGCCACTTGTCAGCCTCAAAGCTAGTCGTTATCTCCATATTAGGTACTTGGGCATCTATCTCACTCCCTGTAGGCCGGGTAGCCGCACCATCAGCTTGACTTTTAAGGTAGAGCAGTGAAGCAGTAGCCTTCAGTTTTCTTATAGTATATTCATCTGCAGAGTTCTTAGCGCTATTATTTACATCGGTAAACTTCGGTATAGCTATAGCTGCAAGAACAACTATAATAGCAATCACCATTACAAGCTCTACTAACGTAAATCCTCTGTTCTTTAGATTAATCATATATATTATTTAACAGTTCAACGTCAAAATAGATTTTAACATAAAAAATAGGATTGACAATAAAAAATAGCACTATTATTATTAAACTGTATGGAGAAAGCCCAGAAAAAACTTACCATAATAAGCTTAACAATATTAGCTACTTTTATTGTAACCATACTCATATTCTCTAATCTTACAACAGATGTATCTAATGTACTTGCTGCTTTAGAAAAGAATAAAGCACAGTCTAAAACGTTAAACCCTGATTTTGAAGATTCAGATATTCCTCCCTATCTGCCCGACAACCCTGAAGCTGTAGCAGCTTTTTGGCAAATCGATACAGGTAGTTTTAAGAAAGGCGAGTATATAGGAATAGCGGCTATAAAAGAAGACAAGATATATATAAACGTAAAACATTCTAACTTAAAAGCTATATTAACTAACCCTTACAGGCCCATTGAAACAGAGATAGAAGGAGCAACCCCACCTTATAAGCCGGGTACAACCGCACACTTAGAATCCATAGCAAAAGAATCTTGGCGCTGGCAATACACGTCTGAATACAGAGAATAGACCTACCTAGATTTAAATATAAATATCACTTAAGATTTAAGTCTATATTTCCATCAGGCAGCATATTATCAGGATGAGAGAGACCCTGATCTTCCATCTTCTTTCTAATACACTCAGGATTAGCTACTAGACAATACTCTT
>CAYRCW010000032.1:0-11539 GCA_964422895.1 uncultured Planctomycetia bacterium
CAGGAGATTTAGCGGTAGAGCAGAAGACAGGCCTAGCATTAATTGCTTCAGATATCATCTATTTCTTACCCTCTGTTTTTAAAGAGCTTATAGCAGGTTAAACCCGCCTTATTTGTATCTCTATGTGATATATGGTATAAATGTTAAAAATGAAGACTTTTATAAAGATAGTATTAATGTCGGTATGTATTACTGTATGTTTTCAGACTTTCTCTGAGAACCAAAATGCTTGCAGAAGGATTAAATCTCTAGATAAAGAGATAACTCCACCTCCAGGTGTCAATACAGAGGCTTTATTTCTTAATATTTGGGCATTTTTAAATATTCTTGAGCTTAGTCCGCAAGTTTTAGCAAAAGCTTATCCACGACTATCAGATATTTGTTTCAAAAGTTTTTCAGACTGTAAGATGGATGAAGCAGAATATAATGAAGTTGTTAGTCATATCTCAACTATGTCAGGCATAGCTTTAGAAGAATTTTCTGAATACAGAAGTTATGATATGCGGTATGATCTCGTAAAAATTCAGGATATGTTGGGTACTTTTAAGGAGGAGTTTTTATCTACGCTAAATATCAGTGGAGATATGGAACCTATCTTTGAAATGTTCCAATCTTTAATTATAACTGAATATGTGGCAGAGCAGGCCAGGCATGCTTTAGGTGAAGATCCATCGCGGCGTGAGCATGTATTAAATCTATTTCTTTGGATTTTAACTGGAAATCAAAATATTTCAAGGGCAGATAGAGGAGGGGATATTCTAGAAAATAATAAAGATTTTATTCTCGAAAATAATTCAGATATAGTGGCTTATGCTTTAGTTCAGATATTTTCTCATCGGCAGAAAAGGCTAGATGAGTTAATAGCCAAAAAGCTCTCAATATTAGAAGGAGAAGAAGCAGATAGTGGTCCAAATCAAGATAGTCTGCGAGGTCTTAGTAGCATGATTAAGGAAGTAGAGTTGGATACAATGTGGCATGCAGGTTTAATCTACAATTTATTAGACAGAGTTTCTTTGCAAGATAAACTACGAGAAGTTAGAACAAAAATTGAAAACATGATTATTGATCAAAATATCAAAGACAAAATTCTCAGTCATTTTCCCCGATTTATTCCTTAAAAATTAAAATATTTTCTTTTCATTCCTTGACAAAACAATTCCCTTTTTATACCATTTATTGTAATTATCTAACTAATCAAACCTACAAGGAGGATAAGGTATGCAGGAAGTCAAGGATATAAGAAATATCGCTATTCTAGGGCATTCTTCTTCAGGTAAATCTACTCTTACTGAAGCTATACTGTATAAGAATGGAATTATTAGCAGGTTTGGGCGTATAGAAGATGGCAATACAAGCAGCGACTTTTCTCCCGACGAGATCAAGAGAAGCATCTCTATAAATACCTCTGTATTTAATATTATTCAAGACTCTAAGCTTATAAATATTCTTGATACTCCAGGCTATGCTGATTTCGCAGGAGATGCATTAGCTGCTTTGAGTGCAACTGACTCAGCGATACTTACAATAGGGGCTCATTCAGGTGTTGAGGTTGGAACCGAAAGAAGTTTTAATTTTGCTAGAGATAAGAGCAAGCCTATTATGATATTTGTAAATAAATGCGATAAAGAGGACACAGATTTAAATGCTCTTATAGCTGAGATTAAGAGTAAATTTGGTTCAATATGTATCCCTTTCAATTTACCCGATGCTATGGGTAGTAGTATGACTAGGGTGTATAGTATATTTAACTCTAGCGATGCTCCAGATTCTATCAAACCTCAGTTAGAAGATATTTATAAAGGTATTATAGATTTTGCTGCAGAATCAGACGATGCTTTACTAGAGCGTTATCTTGAAGGAGAAGATTTAACAGAAGAAGAGATATCTCAAGGGCTTAAAAAAGCTGTTAGAGAAGGAACTCTAATTCCTGTCTTCTTTGGTGCAGCCTTAAAAGATCAAATAGGTGTAGAGTTTTTAATAAAGACTATCGTAAATATTTTGCCTTCACCCAATGAATTGCCGGTTATAAAAGGTAGAAAAGTTGATAGCGATGAAGAGGCGGAACGAAGTGCTAGCATTGATCAGCCTTTCAGTGCTTTTGTATTTAAAACTATATACGATGCTTACTTAGGTCAGCTTTCTGTTTTTAGAATAATATCTGGAAAACTTAATCCTGACTCTTCGTTCTTTAACTCTAGCAATGGTTCTAAAGAGAAGATAACAAAGATATTGAGAGTCCAAGGTAAAGAGCAAACTGTAGTTACATCTGCGAATTGCGGGGAGGTAGTTGCAGTTGCAAAGCTTAAAAATACAAAAACTGGAGATACTATCTGTGACGAGAAAGAGAAGGTTCTGTTTGATTTAATAAGCTTTCCTGCTTCCCCGATGTGCTCTTCAATAAAACCTAAGTCTAGAGAGGATGAAGAGAAGATTATGGAAGCCTTGCATAAGCTTAGTTTTGAAGACCCTACTTTTAAGGTCTCTCGTGAAGAGCAGACAAAAGAGCTTCTTATATCAGGCTTAGGAGATCTCCATCTAGATGTTATGGTTGGTAGATTGAATGAGAGGTTTGGTGTTGATGTAGAGCTAAGTACGCCTAAAGTGCCTTATCGTGCAACTGTAACAAAGATTGCCGAAGCACAGGGTAAGTATAAAAGGCAGACAGGTGGACGCGGGCAATATGGTGACGTCTGGCTTAAATTAGAGCCTACGGAGAGAGATAAAGGTTTTGAATTTGTTGACGCTATTGTAGGTGGAGTCGTACCTAAGTCTTACATACCTGCAACAGAGAAAGGTGTTAAGAGTGCAATGAAAGAGGGTATCTTTGCGGGCTGCCCCGTAGTAGATGTTAAGGTTTCACTTTATGATGGTTCCTATCATTCAGTAGACTCATCTGATATGGCATTTCAGATTGCAGGTTCTATGGCTTTTAGAAGTGCAGTTAAGGAGGCTGGGATGGTTCTGCTTGAACCTATCATGGATATTGAGATAGCTATCCCAGATGAATTTATGGGGCATGTTAGCGGTGATATCAGTTCAAAAAGAGGCAGGGTTGCAGGTGTTGAGGCTAAAGGCGGTATGGAAACTATAAAGGCACAGGTTCCTATGTCTGAGATGTTTAAATTTGGCTCTGAGCTTCGTTCTATTACTGGTGGACGTGGTTATTATACTATGGATTTTTCTCATTATGAGATTGTACCCCAGAAAGAGGCTGATAAGATAGTCCAGCAGTCTAAAGTTGAAGATAAAGAAGAATAAGATATATTGATTCTTAATATTGCGATTGGTATAATCTAGCTATATTTATAAAGGAGATAGAGCTATGTCCGGACATTCTAAATGGTCGAATATAAAATATAAAAAAGGTGCTGCTGATGCTAAGAGAGGTAAAATATTTAGTAAACTTGCTAAAGAGATTACCGTAGCAGCTAAAGATGGCGGTGGAGATCCAAGCGCTAATCCTCATCTTAGGCATGCCATGGATAAGGCTAAGGAAGTAAACATGCCTAACGATAATGTTGATAGGGCTATTAAGAGAGGGACTGGAGAGTTACCTGGAGTTAGTTATGAGCAAGTTCAGTATGAAGGTTATGGCTCTGCTGGAGTTGCTATTCTTGTCGAAGCTTTAACCGACAACAAGAATAGGACTACTTCTGAAGTTAGAAATATATTTAGTAAACGTGGCGGCAATATGGCTGGAGCTGGTTCTGTAGCATGGATTTTTATAAGAAAAGGTCTAATAGTTGTATCTAAAGAGATAGTAGAGGAAGACGATCTTCTCAGTATGGTCATAGATGCTGGTGCAGAAGATATGAGAATAGAAGAGGATAGTTATGAGATTCTAATGTCAGTTGATAGCTTTGAAGATATAAAAAATAAACTCAAAGAGAATAACATTGATTGTCTTTCTGCTGGAATTACAATGGTTCCTTCTAATGCTGTTAAGCTAACTGGTCGGGATGCAAAGCAGGTCTTGTTACTCATGGAAGACTTGGAGTCTCACGATGATATTCAAGATGTCTATGCTAATTTCGATATACCGGATGAGATTATAGAAGAGGTTGCTAATGAAGATACTGGGAGTTGATCCTGGGTTAGACAACAGTGGGTATGCTTTGATTGAATCTGGAAAAGATTGCAATATATCCAATCTAAAAGATAGTGTAAGTATCTTAAGTTTTAATACTATAATCTCTGATTCTGAGAAGTTACTAGAAGAGAGATTAAAATATATACATTCTAAATTCAAAAAGCTTTTATCTGAATTAAGTCCAGATGTTGTTGTTGTTGAAGACATATACTCTAACTCTTCTTATCCTCAATCAGGCCTAAAGCTGGCAAGTGTAAAGGGAGTTGTAGAGCTTGCTGTATCTCAAAAAGATATAAAGCTTGCTAATTTAGCGGCTACAAAAGTGAAGAAGACTATTGTAGGTCGCGGTAATGCTAAAAAAGAACAGGTTGCTAAGATGATAGAAGATGGCTTTAATCTCAAAGGTGCAGGAAGCTTGCATGAGTCTGATGCTTTAGCTGTAGCTTTGGCTTACCTCATTATAAATACAAGGAAAGTAAAGGTTATATGATAGCTAGACTTAAAGGTGTTATACGTGATATTAAAGAGAGTAGTATTATTATATCAAGCGGTGATTTTGGTTATGAAGTTTTAGTTCCAGATTCTGTATTGCAGGGATTAGATAAAGGTCAAGAGATAGATTTTGTTATATATAGCTATTATCAGACCGAAGGTAATAAGATGATACCAGTTTTAATAGGTTTCAGGAATTATGTCGAGAGAGAATTTTTTGAGAATCTTATAAAAATATCAGGCATAGGTGCTAAGGTTGCAATCAAGGCTCTTAAGTATCCTGTCTCTCAGCTTGCTGTTGCAATAGATAGGGGGGATGAAAAATTTTTAAGCTCTCTCCCTGGAATAGGACAACAGAAAGCAAGGCTGATTATAGCGCGATTGCAGGGCAAAGTAGGTAAATATGCTTTAGTTCAAGAAGAAGTTAAGAAGTTTTTAAAGATAGACTCGGGTATTAGAGATGAAGCTCTTGATGTATTACTCCAGCTTCAGTATAAGAAGAGTGAGGCTGACGAGATGATAGAGAAAGCTTTTATTAGAAATCCAAATCCTAGTAATGTAGAAGAGTTGCTTAATGAAATATACAAGGTAAGAGTGACTGATAGATGAAGAGAGACGATATAGATAACGGTATTCAGGATGAAGAGAAAATACTCAATATATCTTTAAGACCTGATAAGCTAGGTGATTTTGTAGGTCAAAAGAGAGTCAGGGAAGGGTTAAACATAGGTGTAAAAGCTGCTTTAAAAAGAGGGGAACCTATTGATCACATCCTTCTTTCAGGTCCTCAGGGTTTAGGGAAGACAACACTTGCCCATATTGTAGCACATGAAATGGGCTCAAATATTATTACTACTTCCGGTCCCAGTATCGATAGGGCTGGAGATTTAGTAGGCATATTAACTAATCTCAGTGAAGGAGACGTATTTTTTATAGATGAAATTCACAGACTCTCCAAAACAGTTGAAGAGTTTCTCTATTCTGCTATGGAGAATTTTAAGATTGATTTTATTATAGATAAAGGTCCTTATGCTAGAACGATAAAGTTTCACCTTAAGAGTTTTACCCTTATCGGAGCGACTACTCGTTCAGGGCTGCTCTCTGCACCTTTAAGGGCTAGATTTGGCATCTATCATCACCTTGATTTTTATCAACCTAATGAACTCTCTTCTATTATAGGGAGATCTGCAGGGTTACTAGATATCCCGATTGATAATGAGTCATCTTTAATGATAGCAAAATGTTCTCGCGGTACACCACGTATAGCTAATAGAATATTGCGTAGAATACGTGACTATGCCCAAGTTAAATCCGATGGCTGCATAACGCCATCTATTGTATCTATTGCATTAGAAAAAGAGGGTATTGATGAGTTAGGTTTAAGTCATATTGACAGAAGAGTGCTTTTTACAATAATAGAGCAATATAAAGGTGGTCCTGTAGGGATAGATGCTCTGGTTGCAGCTTTAAATGAAGAACCAGATACAATAATAGATGTTGTTGAACCCTATCTTCTAAAAGCTGGTTTTCTAAAAAGGACTCGTAAAGGTAGGGAGGCAACTGAACTTGCTTGCAAGCATTTAAAGTCCAATAAAGATAGAGCGCTCTTTTAACATTTTTCTATGAATAGTATTTTAATCCATGTTTGTTGTGCTCCATGTGCAATTGAAGTTGTTAATGAATCTAAAAGATTAGGATTTGATAATATTCTTGGTTATTATGCCAATCCTAATATTCATCCTTATTCAGAATTTAAAAAAAGAGAAGATGTGCTCTTGGAATATTGTCAAAACTCCGGCTTGAAATGTGAGTCTTTAAAATATAATCCTGTCTCTTTTTTTGAAGCTCTAGATGGTGAATATAAGGAGCCTGAAAGATGTTTAAAATGCTGGGAGCTTAGGCTAAGATTAACGGCTAAGTTTGCAAAAGAACGTAGTATAGACAATTTTACTACGACACTCCTAATAAGTCCTTATCAATCTCAAGAGAGAATAGTTGATATAGGTAAGAGGGTTGGCGAAGAGTTTGAAATTAACTTTATAGCTTCAAATTTTAGGAAATTTTATTCAGAAGGAAGACGAAAAGCAAAAGAGTTAGGTCTCTATAGACAGAACTATTGCGGTTGTCTGTTCAGCGAATATGAGAGAGAAGAGAGATTGAAATTAAAATTAAAATCTAACTAAAGAATGAAAAAGGCAGTATTTTTTTATATTTTTTGGATCTGTTTATTTCCTAAAATAAGTTTTTCTTTAGACGATTCTCTCAGAGTTGTTATCAAGAAAGATATTGATAATTTCCGTCTCCTAGTTAAAGGAGAATATAAAATACAACTTCCATTTACAGCTGAGGAGATAGATGGAGGTAAGAATTTAAAATCAGATATATCTATAGATAGTAGTCGAGGTATAAGAGTTGGAACTAGTTATTATAATGTTTTTGCAATTGAGTTTTTGTCACGACGTGACGGAGCTATATATATTAACTCAAGGCCGTATCGTGGAAAAGTAAGAGTTGTCAAAGATGGTAACGGTTTAACAATTATAAATATTATATCTCTTGAAGACTATCTAAAAGGAGTTTTAGAGTATGAGGTTGCTCATTGGTGGCCAATCGAAGCACTTAAAGCTCAGGCTGTTGCAGCTCGTACTTATGCATTGTATATGAAAGAGATGAACAAGAATAAAAATTATGATTTGACATCTGATGTTTTCTCTCAGGTCTATGGAGGTAAGCTTGGTGAGCGGTGGCGTATAAGGAGAGCTGTTTTGGCTACCAAAGGTTTAGCGTTGATATATAACGGTAAGATATTACCTGCCTTCTATCATTCAACATGCGGAGGCCATACAGACGACGTAGCACACTTGTGGAATATGGAGTCAGGTGCTCTTAGTGGAGTAAGCTGCGATTTCTGTCGCTATTCTAAGCATTATTGTTGGAACAATAAAATAAGTATTGAAAATTTTAAAATAGCTCTTAATAAGTTAGGTTATAATTTTGATAAGATAGAAAAAGTTTTGGTTGGAGAATTCTATCAAAATGGTTACGTTAAAAACATTAAGGTGTTTGCAGACAATGGAGAGCATGTTATCCCAGCTAAAAAGTTTAGAAGTATTATTGGTGCTAATCTAATAAGAAGTAGGAGGTTTGTACTTGAGAAGGTAGGTGATGTTATAAATGTTAAAGGTTATGGTTGGGGCCATGGTATTGGATTATGTCAGTGGGGAGCATATGGTATGTCTAAGAAAGGTTATAGTTTTACTGAGATTTTAGAACACTATTATCCAGGCTCTATAATTAAGAAGATTATCTGGGATGAGAAGTAAGATAAATTTAGAAGATTACAGCTATAGCTTAGATAAAGATCTTATCGCTTATTATCCGACTCAGAAAAGGGAAGAGTCTCGCCTTATGGTCTTAGATCGCAGAAGAAAAGATATTGAGATTAAATTATTCAAGGATATATTAGGTTACTTTAAGAAAGGCGATATCTTAGTTAGGAATGTCTCAAAAGTTATTCCAGCTCGTCTCTTTGCAAATAGATATACAGGTGGAAAGATAGAGATATTATTTTTAAATCAACCTACCAAAGGTGAGAATACTGTTTTAATGAAGTTACGGGGAAGATTAAAAAAGCATGAGGAGATAGCTCTTCCAGGAGAAAGAAAAGCAGTGTATTTAGGGAGAGAGTGTGGATTTAATACAATAAAGCTTAACTTTGATCCTGAGCCTGACTACCTCTTAAAGTATGGCAACATGCCTCTTCCTCCTTATATAAAAAGGGAAGCAGAGAGTGAGGATATAGAGCGTTACCAGACAGTATATGCTAAAGATCCTGGCTCAGTTGCTGCTCCAACCGCAGGTCTCCATTTTAGCCTAAATCTAATATCTGAGTTAGAGTCTATAGGCGTAGAGATTGTAGATGTTTTGCTCCATGTTAGCTATGCAACCTTTAAGCCTTTAGATGAAAATACCCTCAATAGCGATAAGCTGCATAGAGAGTATTATGATCTATCAAGCGATAGTGCTTTTAAAATAAACAGAGCCAAAAAGTCTGGTCAAAGAGTTATAGTTGTAGGTACGACAACAGTAAGAGTCTTAGAGTCACAAGCATATTGTAAGGATAAAAGTTGTGAGGTTACTCCTGGATCAGGTGAGACAGATATATTTATCAAACCTGGTTATAAGTTCAAGATAGTAGATGGTTTGATAACAAATTTCCATCTACCTAAGACGAGCTTATTGCTCTTAGTTTCTGCTTTCATGGGGAGAGATTTCCTTTTTTCGGGATACAAAAAAGCGATAGAAGAGAGATTAAGATTCTATTCTTACGGTGATAGCATGCTTATAATTTAAGCTCTAATAAGAGTTGTGGTATAATTAACCCGTGAGGGGTTATGTAATAAAATTAATTGGGCTTATCTTTGTCTCTTTTTTAGTTTTATCTCCAGTATCTTTAGCTCGTAGAGTTAATGTTCCTCAGATCTCTCAAAATGAAATATTTGATGAGATAAACAATCTAATCAAACAAGCCGAAGATGCTCTAGCTATAGAAGATAGTGCTCTAGCATTAACTTATCTGGATGCAGTTACAAGCTCTTCAAGCTCTTTAGATGATCCTCTTGAAAAAGCTAGTATCTTAGCCAGGGTTTCGTCTCTATATCAAAAGATAGATTCGGATGCAAAAGCAGGTAGATGTATCGAGGAGACTAAAGAGCTATTAGCTCAATGTAAAGGTATTGCTTTAAATATTAAAGACGATATTACCCGCGCACTATGTTTTGCAAGAATAGCCAGATGTTATTCTTTGATAGGCGATTTAGCTGGACAGAACAGTTCTGTGGGTCAGGTTTCAACTATTATGCACAATATGAGCAATGATGATATTGCCAATATAGATATAGCTAGATTTAGAGACCTAGCTTCTTTAATGGTAAGTTCTTATCAGGAGCATGATAGTTTTATTTTTAAGGGCAGTTTTTTACAGGAGTTTTTAACTGAGATGGATCAAGTTAGAGTTTATTTTAAAAATCATGGCGGAGGCATAAAACTGGCACGATGCGAAGAGATGGTAGCTTTTCTATATGATAGACTTGGGTCTTACAATCAGGCTATTAAGTTTTATAAATTAGCTGCGCATAGATATGAGAATATCGATACTTATATTAGTGCTGAATTGAGTTTTAGAGCAGCTGAGCTTTGTTTAAAGATATATAATTCTGGCGGAGAGAATAATATCGATGAAAGAGATGGCGCTGCAAAATCATTTGCTTTAGCTTCGCATAGTTATGAATCAACAAAGGAATGGGAGAAAGCCTCAGAGAGTGCTGAGAGAGCATTTGAGATAAATAGAGATAGGGGGAGTTATAATTTAGCATCCAGGTCAATTCTTTGGGCTGCAGTAAACATGAGAAGATATGCAAAAGATACAGGAAAAGCGGAAGACTACATGAAAGAGGCAAGTCTTTGGGTAATGCGAGGTGATATTTTAAGAGAGTATGGCCAGGAGATAGTAGAGATAGATGCAAGAGAGGCTATGATAAATTCATACGAAGAAGCAACAGCGGCTTATGAGGAGGCTTACAGCATTTATCGTGAAAATAGCAATTTAGAAGGAATGCGCGAGACAATAGTTGCAAGAGAACGGGCAGCAGGGTATTTAGAATCTGTGCTTTTAAATTAAAAAAGTTGATTTTTTTCTTTTTTGCTGTACAATTTCATGAATCATAATGTTCTTTGTATAACATGATATGCTGGCGTAGCTCAGTGGTAGAGCTGGGGTTTTGTAAACCTCAGGTCGGGGGTTCGAATCCCTCCGCCAGCTTTTAGAAAAAATATTAAAATTTATGGGCAGGTACCCAAGTGGACAACGGGGGCAGACTGTAAATCTGTTGCCATCGGCTTCGGAGGTTCAAATCCTTCCCTGCCCATTCTTTATTTTGTATTTTCAATTTTTTAATAATCTGTAAGTCTAATCTATCTAATTGAAGTAATTAAAAAAGTCTGTTAATATTTTCTCTATGAAAGAAGAGTATAAGTCAGCGTTAGATCAGATACGTAAAAAATACGATGAGATTGTTGATAAACTTTCTCAAGTTGAGATTACGTCTGATTATGAGATTTGTCAGGAATATTCAAAGGAAAAAGCTCGATATGAAGGTGCTGTTAATATGGCCAACTCTTTAAGAGATAAAGAGTCAGAATTAAAAGGAATAATAGAGATGCTAAGCCAAAGTAATGTAGCTCAAGAGATGAGAGATCTTGCTGAAGAAGAGAAAGGAAGACTCAATCTTGAGATAGATACAATAAATATAAAGCTAGAGAAGCTAATACTCGATACTTTTATATCTCCCGAAGCTTATAAGAATATAATATTTGAGATACGCGCAGGAACAGGAGGGGATGAAGCTGGACTCTTTGTTGCAGACCTGTATAAGATGTATAGTCGTTTTGCTCAGAAAAAGAACTGGAAATTAGAAGTTATGGATTCAAGTCCTACTTCTTTAGGTGGATTTAAAGAGCTTATATTCTCTATCTCAGGCAGGGATATATATCAATATATGAAATATGAGAGTGGGGTGCATAGGGTTCAACGTGTGCCTTCAACAGAGACAGGAGGAAGGATTCATACTTCCGCTGTATCTGTGGTTATTTTACCTGAGCCGGAAGAAGTTGAGGTTAAGATAGACACTAAAGATTTAAAGATAGATACTTATAGAGCTTCTGGGGCTGGCGGTCAACATGTAAATGTTACAGATTCTGCAGTTAGGATCACCCATCTTCCGTCGGGAATAGTTGTTTCCTGTCAAGATGAACGTTCACAGCTAAAGAATAGACAGAAGGCAATGAGAATCTTAAAGGCGAGATTGTTAGATTTTCAGATAAGAACTCAAGAGAGAGAGCGCGATGAGAAGAGGCGCATATCTGTTGGAACAGGAGATAGAAGCGAGAAGATAAGAA
>CAYRCW010000033.1:0-1653 GCA_964422895.1 uncultured Planctomycetia bacterium
AAAGATGGAGGTGGCGGGAATTGAGCCCGCGTCTCCAATAAGCGCACCCTAAGCTTCTACATGTTTATCCTTTTATTTAAATTCACCTCTTTAACTCCAAAAGGCAGGATTTAAAGAGACTATCCTGCTAAATCTTAATCTCTTATCCGCAGGCAGAACAAGAGAGGCAACCTGCTTTCTGAGCCTCAGATAAAGTCACAGGTAAACTCTACAAGAGGCCTCCCTCTTAACAGAGAGAGAATTCTACGCAACCAACGTCACTTAATTGTGTTATCAGGTTTTTAACGAGGCCGCCTGATATCCTCGACATGCAGCTTTAGAGACTACTTAATGGATCGAATCCATTCACCCCCATTTTCAAAGATCACTAATACAGTATAAATATACCACTCTACCTTCTCTTTTTCAATTCCCTATCAATCTCAGCTTTTATAACTTTGTTCTTTAAGTCTTCCCTCTTATCATATTTCTTCTTTCCTTTCGCTAAAGCAATCTCTACTTTGACCAATCTATTATCTTTAAAGTAGACACTTAAAGGCATCAGAGTAAAACCTTTTTTACTGACATCAATAGCTAATTTGGTTATCTCCCGCTTGTTAAGCAAAAGTTTCCTCTTCCTTTTAGGTTCATGGTTAGAAGATGAAAACTCATAAGGATTTATATGACAATTATATAGAAATACCTCTCTCCCTTCAATTAAAGCAAAACTATCTGAGAGAGACGCTTTACCGTCTCTTAAGGATTTTACTTCACTCCCAAATAGCATTATCCCGGCTTCAATGGTATCTTCAATATGGAAGTCTCGCCTAGCCTTCTTATTTCTAAGAACTACTCTGTCCATATCTATTGAACCTCATAAGAAGAGTTTTCTAAAAGAACCTCTCTATCTATCTCAAGCTGTGTTTGAATATCTTCTTTATTTGAAAATAGTCTCTCTTCTCTTAAGAAGCTTTGAACCTCAAAGCCCATGTTTTTCCCATAAAGATAACCTCTGAATTTAGGAATATAGATCTCGAAACGTAAAAACTTACCCCCAAAGGTAGGTGCAGTCCCGACATACAGAAGAGCAGGCAATCTCTCTGACTTTATAAGAGCCCAGCCTCCATAGACACCCTTCTTTAAATTGAATGCATAATCAGTCAATATATTAGCTGTTGGAAATCCAAGCTTCCTGCCTCTGCCTTCTCCTGGTACTACTCGACCGATAAATCTTGGAAATTTAGATAGCATATAACTTACGTCTTCTATCTCACCATGCGACAGAGACTCTCTTATTCTAGAGCTACTTACTTTCTTTTTTTTATAATTTAAAAAAGGTACAACATGCAACGAGAACTTATATTCATCTGAAAGCTTACGCAAAAAACCTATGTCAGCCTCCCTCTTATTTCCAAATTTAAAGTCTTCCCCAGTAACAATAGCTCTAGGTTTAAACTTTGCCCAAATAAACTTATCAAAAAAATCTCTAGAACTGTACCCTAACAACTCTTTGTCAGCTTTAAGCACCATAGCATAGTCTAACCCTAACTCAGAGAGCAGCTCTATTTTGTAGTCTAAGGGGCTTATCACTGTAGATCTCTTATCGGGATAGAGTACCTCTTCAGGATTAGGAGATAGTGTTATAACAAGGCTCTTTGACTTTAACTCCAGAGC
>CAYRCW010000033.1:1753-10159 GCA_964422895.1 uncultured Planctomycetia bacterium
CCTATAAAAGAGTCAACCGCTTTTTGAATCTGATCTTCTTTGAGATTCATATAGCTATCATCTTCTGCTTTATCTACCACTTCTCCTGCTAAATCACCTGTAGCAGTAGCAAAACCTAGGCTCATTTTGGCAAGATACTCTTTATCAAGTCCTGTAATATTCTGAGACAGCTTTGTAGCCCTGCCTAGCATCAGTATCAGAAGTCCTGTTGCAAGAGGATCAAGTGTTCCTCCATGGCCAACTCTTCTCATATGAAAACGATCTCTTATAAAGTTAACTACGTCATGTGAGGTTATACCTGCAGGCTTATTGACTAATAAAAATCCATTAAACATATTTTAATCCTCTTTCAAGTACATAGCTACTTCGGCTAAAACATCTCTCTCTACCTGAGATAGCTCTCCTTTCACCCTGCAGCCGCTAGCCATCTTATGACCTCCGCCGCCAAATATAGCTGCAATCTTATTTACATCGGCCTTCTTATCTTTAGAACGAAAACCTATCTTAATCATGCCGCCACTAAGCTCTTGAAAAACAATCGCCACTCTTATCCCGCCAAGAGTCTTGATAGAGTCTATTAAACCTTCGAGGTCTTCCGATTTTGCAGAACTCCTCTTAAGATCTTCTCTTCTTATGCTGACCCAAGCTATACCGTCTCTTTTAACTGTCTTACTTAAGGCAAAAGCAGAGATACGCATCTTAGGTAGACTCTTATTCTCATATAGTTCACTATATACAGCATTTGAGTTAACCCCTCTATCTAGTAAATCAGCAACTATCCTATGAGTACTAGCACTGGTATTATTATGTCTAAAATAACCTGTATCTGTAGCTATGGATACGTAACTCAGTAGAGCATCTTTATAGTCTAACTCTAAACCCAATTGACTATATAATCTGTAGACCATCTCACCCACACAAGAGGCATCTCTCTCTACCCAGTTTAAATCAGCAAAATTGTTATTACTAACATGGTGGTCAATATTTATAACATATTTAGCCAAAGATATAAATTTGGCCATATCTCCAACCCTGCTAGGATTTGCAACATCTAAAGTAACTAATGCTTCAAATTTATCTATATTTAATTTGTAATCTTTAAGAATTTTCACACTCTTTACTCCAGGTAGAAACTTAAGATTAGAAGGTATGGAATCAGCATTTACCATAACAACTCTCTTGCCGAGCTTCTTTAAGAGTCTAGCAAATAAAAGCTGACTCCCTATGGCATCACCATCAGGGTTTACATGGGTAGTTACTACAAAACTGTTAAATTTAAGTAAGGTTCTCTCTATCGTCTTCTCTTGTCTCATCTTTTGTCTCATCTCTTATCTCATCTAACATCTCTTCTACTTTTATAGTTCTATCTAGAGTATCATCCAAATAAAATACAAGCTCAGGAGTAGATTTCATGCTCATCTTATGAGCCAATGCCTGTCTCATAAAACCACTTGCACTATCTAACCCTTTTTTAGCATCTTCTCTCTTCTTCTCATCCCCTAAGATAGTATAGTATACCTTAGCTTGTTTTAGATCAGCACTCGCCTGAACATGAGTAACCGTAATTAAACCTATTCGCTGGTCTTGCACCTCAAATAATAGTACCTCACTTATCGCCTTCTTAAGCTCATGATTTACTCTATCTATTCTACTCATATATTTATCCTATCTTTATAATTTTATTTAATAATATTAAAACTAAATAACTTAATCAACCCTTCAAAAATTCTCTAAGAGCTTGCATTTCATCATCTTTACTCTTTACAGCCCCCAATATCTTCTTGCGTAATATACTCTTAAGTATCTCACCTATTCTGGGAGACTCAGTGAAGCCTAAACTCTTAACATCGTCTCCTGTTATCTCTAATCTTATCTTGGATATCTTATCTAAATAATAGATCAGATTACTCTTTACTCTCTTATTAAGAGAACAGCTATAGAGCGATAATACAGAGTGAATATCAAGGCCATCTAATTTATCATAAATATCAACCGCCTTCAAGTTCTTTGAAAGTTCATTCGACAATTTATCCTTATCTATATTTTTAAATTCAATCATTATTTTTCTCTGATATTTCGTAAGTTCAAAAACGTCAAAAATTGCACCTAAACTATCTTGAGATAAATCTTCAAAGAAAATATTTAAAGGCACAATAAAATAGTCTTGAAAACTCTCTTTGCCTTTAAATCTATCCCAAGACTTTAAGCTCTTCTTAAGAATAGAGCCTAGTTCGATAGCTGGAAGAAAACCTAAAACATTGAGATTAGAAAGCTCAATTATAGGCAAAGATACTGAGTCCTCTTTAAAAACCCTTAAGAGCTCAGCTCCTAATCTCTGGGCACTTAAACTCTTATATAGATCTAAATTAAGAGCCTCTCTCAACTCACTTAGAGTGTTCTTCTCTACCTTGAAACCAAATCTTGATTTATATCTTAGAGCTCTTATTATCCGAGTAGGGTCTTCATAAAAGCTACCTTTTTTTATTATTCTTATAATCCTCTTATTGATATCTTGAAAACCTTGATTATGATTTAAGAGCTCAACAATACCGCCTCTATAAACTCTAGCCATAAGACTATTTATAGTAAAATCCCGCCTCTTAGCATCATCTCCTATGCTCGAAGGATATACTTCAGGCAGAGAACCGTTATTCTTATATACCTCTCTCCTAGCTTGAGCAATATCAATAGTTAAACCATTGAATACTACTTTAGCTGTTAAAAAAGATGACTCTTTGACTTCTAATTCAAGTTGACTCTGAACTGAATCTATAAAGACATCTAACTTTGAATCTAAGAGTAAGTCCAAATCTAAAGACTCTCTTTTTAATATAAGATCTCTTACCAGGCCTCCCACAATATATAGCTCGATATTTAAGCTATCAGCAATAGCTGAGAATTGAGCAAGCGCCTCTTTAAGTTTAGAATTCAACCTCTTATTTAGAACTTCTACTCTTATCTTCATGGACGTGGATGATATTTTTTATGAATCTGTTTAAGATATTCCCTATCCACATGGGTATATATCTGTGTTGTAGAAATATTAGCATGGCCAAGCATCTCTTGTACAGACCTTAAATCAGCACCCCCTTCAAGAAGGTGCGTTGCAAAAGAATGCCTTAAGGTATGAGGACTTATAAACTTCTTTATCCCTGACAGAGAAGAGTACTTTTTAATCATTTTCCAGCAAGATTGACGTGATATTCTATTTCCCGATCTATTTAAAAAAAGGTATTCACTATTACCTTTTAAATATCCTGGCCTTGCACTTTTTAAATATCTCTCTATTGCACTAGCCGCCTTGCTCCCTAAAGGAACTATTCTCTCTTTACCTCCTTTGCCTTTACACTTAAGAAAACCTACCTGAAGATTAATATCTAAAACTTTTAAATCGCTAAGCTCTGATATCCTTAATCCGCTTGCATAGAGAAGCTCAAGAATCGCTCTATCTCTTATACTTTGGGGATCACTAGCTCCGGCAGCTTCAAGAAGTCTTTCAACCTCAGCTGCGCTTAAAACCTCAGGCAGTCTCTTCCAAAGCTTAGGTGAATCCATAGCCTCAGTAGGATCCTCTTTAATATGGCCTTCTCTTGTTAAAAAACGGAATAAAACTTTTATAGCTACAAGATTTCTTGCAACAGTAGCAGAACCTCTGCCTGCTTCCCTTTCACTCCAAAGATAATCTGATATAAAATCCCGTCTTACTGATGATAGATCCACACCTTTAGTATCAATAAAATCATAAAACTTCTTTATATCAACCCTATAAGCTCGATAGGTATTATCACTTAAACCTCTCTCTAGGGTAATGTAAGATAGGAAATCATCTAATAATAACTCTTTATCCATTTATATTATAGAGAGTCAACATAGAGAAAAGGGTTATTCTCCGCTTCATAGCCTATTGTAGTCATATCCCCGTGACCAGGATATACACTAACACCTCTATCTAGTTTGAAAAGCTTATTTAATATTGAATCTTTTAAATCACCTTCTGAGGATAACGGTAAGTCTGTTCTGCCTATTCCAGATAGAAAGAGAGTATCTCCTGAAAAAAGTAAATCTTCAATTAAAAAAGAGCAGCCTCCAGGAGTATGGCCGGGAGTATGGATAACTTTAAAAGTTAAGTCTGACTTAGAGAAATATAGCTCACTATTATTATCAAAGATATGAGGCTCTCTTTCTACTTTTAAGGGGCTACCCAAAAGCAGAGAGAGGTTGAGCTCAGGATGAGATAGATAATCCAAATCACCTTTATGTATGTAGCAATCTAAGCCGCTCTCATCGACTCCGGCTATATGATCACCATGACCATGGGTAAGGATTATTGCTTCGGGTTTTAAATTTAGACTCTTTAAAGCTTTATCTATCTTGTAGAATTCACCACCGCAATCTATTATTACACAATCTTTAAAATTATCTTTCCAAACTAAATAAGAGTTAGACCTATAATCCTCAAGAACCACCACTCTCTTAACATTTATTTTTCCCATAATCTATCCAATATATAATATACATCCTCTCTCTTAACATGTTTGGGGTTATATTTCAATACCCCTGAATTAAGAGTAGAGATAACTATTTTCTCTTTTAAGCTCCCATCTAGATCAAGATTAAGCTCTTTAAAGCTAGAAGGCAGACCCAATGTTCTAAACCAGCTCTTAAGAAGATTATACAGGCTATTGTACCTTTTATCAAAAATCAAATCTTCATAACGTTCTCGGACTAAGGAATAATTAAACTCGACTACATAAGGAATAATAATAGCGTTAACCAGGCCATGGGGTAGATCATAGATAGCTCCTATTGGGTGAGATAGGGCATGGGCAAGCCCAAGTCCAGTCCAAGAGAAAGAGATTCCAGCCAATAGAGAAGCAAGTGAAAGACTCTTTCTAAGCTCTATATTGTTAGGATCTAGAAGTACTTTATTTAAATTATTATATATAAGATAAGCTGCTCTTTTAGCTGAAATGGCACTGGCTATATTAGAATCAATTGAGACATAAGCCTCTATTGCATGAGTTAAAGCATCTAAAGAAGGATAGAGAGTATTATCTCTATTTAGAGTTAGAGTAATAATAGGGTCTACTACAGCTGCATCTGCCTTTAATCTCCTATCACGTATCCCTCTCTTCTCTTTTCTTATATTATCCTTCAATACAGCACTACTTGATACTTCAGAGCCAGAGCCGGATGTCGTAGCCATTAAGACTAGACCTATTCTCTCTGCCTTTATAGCTTTAGAATAGAGATAATCAGATATATCGTTAAAGCTCTCATTAAAAAGGACCGCTACTACCTTTGCTAGGTCCATAACACTGCCGCCCCCTATACCACAGATAACATCAGCCTTGAAATCCCGCGCCTCTTTTAGAATCTCTTTGGCAATACTAAGATCTGGTTCAGAGGTAATAGGCTTAGATATGAGGAAATTTAATTCACTTTTTTTAATAGATTCGACTATACGCTTAGCCCAAGAACTATTTTTGAATGAATCTCCAGCTCTTAAGATATAGACTCTCTTACCATATTTAGATATCAAATCTGCTATCTTCTCATGAGCACCCAATGAGAAGATCAGCTCTTTAGGTAAGGAGCTATTCATAAAGAAGGTTACTATTTATTAGGAGCTATGACTATGTAATCTTTTATCTCAGAATATCTATACTCTTTATCCACTAATCTCTTTATCTTTTTCAGCTCTTTAACAATTCTAGAACGCTGGATATCCGACAATCTTCTGTCATTCATCTTTCTCTTTATATTATCCACCCTCTTAATATACCCGATCAAAAGAGGTTTTTTCTCTTCTATGACATACTTCTGTAAATAACTTAGATGTTCAGCTGTCTGCAAAACACACTGCTGCTGTTTCTTAAAGTTCTCTTCTACAGAGTCGGTAAGTTCATCGTGCCAATACTGCCACAAGAGATAATGCTTCTTGTACAGTTCATGGTAATCAGCTATAGCTGCATCATCTTCAAGGGCAAGGATAACAGTAGGTCTCTGCTCTTCCTTCTTTTTCTCTCTTATAAATTTACTCCTCAAACCTTTTAAAGAACTACAGCCAGATATATCCAGCGCTACGGATGCTAACAATATAATAAATATTATCTTTCTCATAAAATTTCCTCTTTTTAAGCTATTATCTTCTTAAAATCAACTTCTGTTATTATTTTAACTTTTAGCTCTTCTGCCTTTTTAAGCTTAGAACCAGGACCCTCTCCAACTAGAAGGTAATCAATCCTAGAGCTGACAGTCGACAATATCCGACCTCCTCTTAATTTTACAGCATCTTGAGCCTCTTTTCTACTAAATCCTTTAAGTGCCCCGGTTATAACAAAACTCTTACCACTTAAAGTATCTGCCTTCTCTATCCTGCCTTTTAAGTTTAAGCCTGCCTTTTTAAGCTTAGATATAACATTATTATTTCTACTATCTAAGAAAAAACTCTCTATGCTCTCTGCTATCTTTGGACCTACCTCATCTATATTGGATAACTCACTAATAGATGCTTTCGATAACCCACCTAAAGATAAAAACTTATCAGCTAAAACCTCTGCAGTACGAGTACCAACATGTCTTATACCTAAAGCATATATCACCCTAGAGAGCGGTCTATCCTTACTCTTCTCTAACGCAACCATTATATTATCTGAAGAGAGGTCTCCCATTCTCTCAAGACCTGTTAGATCTTCTTTTCTTAAAGAATAGAGATCTCCATAATCTTTGATTAAGCCATCGTCGACCAGCTGCTCAATTAGGCTCTTGCCTATCCCCTCTATATCCATACCATCTCTTGAAACAAAGAGTCTTATCGAGTTCTTTAGCTTAGAAGAACAATCCAAATTAAGACAACGTAATGCCACTTCACCTTTTAATCTCTTTACGCTGCCCCCGCAGATAGGGCACTCTTTTGGCATCTTAAATATCTTCTCATTACCTTTTCTCTTATCCTTCAAAACCTCTACAACCTGAGGTATTATCTCGCCTGACTTCTGAATCATAACCTTATCACCTATCCTGACATCCAGCCTCTCTATCTGGTCTTGATTATGGAGGCTTGCCCGCTTAACAATGCTGCCTGAGAGAGCTACAGGCTCAACTATGGCTACAGGAGTAAGTGTACCAAGTCTGCCAACCTGTATCTTAATATCTTTTAATACTGTTTCGACTCTCTGAGCTGGAAACTTATAAGCTATAAGCCAGCGGGGAGATTTAGAAGTAGCACCCAATCTCTTTTGATCTTTTAAGGAGTTAACTTTAATAACCATGCCGTCAATATCATACTCCAAAGAGTTGCGCTTATTTGCAAAACTATTACAGTAATCTATTACCTTATCTATCCCTTTTATAACTTTACAGTTATCGTTTACCTTAAATCCAAGCTCTTTAAAATAATCTAAGATCTCACTATGCTTATTAAAAATAATTCCTTGATACTCACCTATCCCCCAGAAAAATATATCTAATCTCCTCTTCCTGGCTATAGCAGGATCAAGAAGTTTAAGAGAACCAGCTGCTGCATTTCTAGGATTAGCAAATAGGTTTTCAGATTTTTTCTCTCGAGCTTTATTTAGTTTCAAGAAATCACTTTTTGGAATATAGACCTCGCCTCTAAGTTCTAATAGTTTTACTCTCTTCTCTTTTTTAAGATTAATATTAAGAGGCACCGTCTTTATAGTCTTTATATTATTACTAACATCGTCACCCTTATAGCCATCACCTCTTGTTAGACCAGAAAAGAATGTCCCATTTTGATATCGAATTGAGATGCTCACACCATCTATCTTGAGTTCAACAACATATTCAACGCTATTTAAACCTAAATTCTTTCTGACTCTAGCATCAAAATCTCTAAGCTCATCACTAGAATAAGTATTATCCATGCTTAACATAGGTACACTATGTGATATAGATTTAAATCCATCCTTAAGTGAAGACCCAACACGCTGAGTAGGTGAATCGGAACTTATAAGACTAGGGTTAGCCTCTTCTAATTCTTTTAATTCTCTATATAGAGCGTCATATTCAGAGTCAGATATCCGAGGATCATTATCTAAATAGTACTTGCGATCATGAAACCTAATCTTGTCTCTTAAATCTTCTATCTTAAGTTTTATCTTAAGCTTCTTCTTTTCACCCATATCAGATCCCTTCACGTAATTTATCAGCTAACTTATCAGGTAAACCCGCCGCTACTATCTTAGAGGCAGCTTTTTCAAGATCATAATTTACTCTCTCTACGCTTATCTTATCCTTAGAATCATCATAATATATATAAGAAGCTCTCGGATCTCCGTCTCTAGGCTGACCTACGCTACCTGTATTTATAAGATACCTCTTCTTCTTCTTATTAACTATCACATCTTCATCTCTTATCTCTAATATCTCTCCAGAAATATC
>CAYRCW010000034.1:0-9840 GCA_964422895.1 uncultured Planctomycetia bacterium
TCTAATATCAAATTAGACGAAGTATTTCTACCGCAGAAGATTCAACCAGATAATGAAAAAGCTTCACAGATAATACAAGGAATCTTCAAAATAGAAGAGCTTCAAAAACATACTTTTACAGATATTATTTAAAATTAATATCGATTTAAAAAGGAGTAAGATATGAATAGGAAATTTTTAGTTTTGATAGTGATTTTAGCGTCTTTAGTAGTTAACAGTTCGTTATATAGCGCTGAATTTAGCGATGTTTTAGAAGGGGTTTTCTCAGCTGTATCAGAACCAACTAAAACTTATACTTTTAGCGCAGGGGAAAAGATATTCTCTAGTATGGGAGACTTGCTCTATTATTCGGGGTATGAATATTCAGATAATAGAAAGACGCTGCTGCTTACATACGTAGAAGAGAACAACTCGATACTTATGAAATTTCCAGAACCAACATTTATTACTATAAAAGATATGAAGTTTAAAGTGGTTGAATTTAATAATCAACAGCTTAAAATAGAAAAATTATATCACTGATAAGGAGATTAGGTTTATGGGTTTTAAAGATTTTCCCGACATGATGAGACTTGCTCAGGAAGCTAAAAAAGTTCAGAAAGACCAAGAAGAGACACAAAAAAGACAGATAGACATACTAGAAAGAATAGAGGGGCACCTTTTGGAGATACTATCGGAACTAAAGAAAAGATGAGATCTAGCTCCAAAGATATTACAGTTTTTTTCATACTGTTTTTGTTCTCTTTATCAGGGTGTACTGGGATAAACTATAATATCTTAACTGGGAAAGAGAACATTGCTTTTATATCAGAAGAGAAAGAAGTAAGGCTGGGGAAGAGAATAGCAAAGCAGGTAGAAAAAGAGTATGAGTTGATTCAAGACCCCAGAGTAAGAGATGTTGTCAAAGAGGTTGGGTATAGATTAGTTGAAAACTGCGATAGGAAAGGTATTGTATATCATTTTGAAGCTATAAAAAGAATAAGAGATTATGATAAAGAAGAACCCAATGCTTTTGCTCTACCTGGAGGATATATTTACATTAATGACAAGATTCTTAATTTAATAGGAGAAGATAATAAAGATGAAATCGCCGCAGTTCTTGCTCATGAGATTTCGCATATAGTATTAAGGCATAGCGTACTTAGACTCCAGGAATCTATGGGCCTACAAGCATTACTTATAATAATAGGTACAAATGCAAAAGATGCTTCAACAGTAGGCAAAAGTAACCTTGCTTTAATATTGATGATGCTTGCCTATACAAAAGAGTGTGAAAGAGAAGCTGATAGACTAGCTATTAAATATATGAAAAACTCAGGATATAATCCAGAGGCCATAATATCTCTGTTTGAAAAAATTAAAGAATATCAGTTTAGCTCTTCAATAAAGCCTTATCACGTAAAAACACATCCTTATATGGATGAGAGAATAGAGCTGGTAGAGAGAGAATTGAGGACAGATAAAGCGCTAAAAGATTAAGGATAACAATAGTAGTTATTGATTTTTTTATTCTGCTGTGTTATACAAGTTCTATGCAAATTTCCAAGGATATTGTAACACATACAGCCTACCTATCTCGACTCTACCTAAAAGCCGAAGAGGTAGAGCAATACTCAAAACAGATAGAAGATATCCTTAGCTATATTGATAAATTAAAAGAACTAGATACCGAAGGTGTAGAACCTACCTTCTGCGTTTTAGATCTAAAAAACATATTCCGTAAGGATATTGAGAAACCATCACTTTCAGTAAAAGAAGCTCTTAAAAATGCTCCAGATAAAAAAGGTGATACTTTCTCAGTTCCAAAAGTATATTAAAATGAATCTTACAGATATAAGCGCTTATAAACTTAAGAATCTAATAGAAGAGAGAGAGGTTAAGATAAAAGATGTTATCTTAGCTTATTTAGATAAGATAGAGCAAGTTGATGAGGATATAAATGCTTATATATCCATAGATAAAGATATTGCTGTAAGAGAAGCAGAGAAGCTAGATGAAAACAGTAGTAATTTACCGTTAAAAGGATTGCCTGTTGCAATTAAAGATAATATTTGTGTAAAAGATACACCGACGACTTGCAGCTCAAAGATACTAAAGGGGTTTAAACCTCCTTACGATGCAACCGTAATTAAAAGTCTTAAAAATGGTGGGGCAATACTTTTAGGTAAGACAAATATGGATGAGTTTGCATTTGGCTCATCTTGCGAGACATCATGTTATGGTGCTACAAAGAATCCTTACGATATTGAGAGAGTCCCCGGTGGCTCTTCTGGAGGGTCTGCTGCTGCAGTTGGAGCTAAAGAAGCTCTTTGGGCGCTAGGTAGTGATACTGGAGGCTCAATACGTCAACCTGCATCTCTATGCGGAGTCGTAGGATTAAAACCTACTTACGGAAGAGTTTCTCGTTATGGCTTAATAGCTTTTGCGTCAAGCTTAGATCAGATAGGGCCCTTAACAAGAGATGTTAGAGATACTGCTTTACTTCTTGAAGCTATATCAGGTTATGACCCAAAAGATTCAACATCTTCAAATAAGGATACACCGAAATATAGCAAAAATCTTAAACCAAATCTTAAAAATATAAAAATAGCTATACCTGATGAGTATCTATCTGAGGGAGTAGATGATGAAGTTAAAATTAGAATAGATGAGATATTGGAGCTTTTAAAAAAAGAGGGGGCAACTATAGACAGAATAAGCCTACCTCATACTGAATATGCTGTAAGTACTTACTATATAATAGCCTCTTCTGAGGCAAGCTCAAATCTGGCTCGATACGACGGAGTAGAATATGGCCTGAGAGTAGAGAATGCGGATTGGATTAAAGATGTAAAAAATTCGATGGTCAAAATGTATCTTGCAACAAAATCAGATGGCTTTGGAGAAGAAGCAAAGAGGAGAATAATATTGGGTACCTACTCTCTATCTAGCGGTTATTACGATGCTTATTATTTAAGAGCAGCTAAAGTGCGGACTTTAATTAAGAGAGACTTCCAAACAGCTTTCAAAGATTACGACTGTATTATCTCCCCGACATCACCTACGGCTGCTTTCAAATTAGGCGAGAAAACAGAAGACCCTCTTAAGATGTATCTATCTGATATCTTTACAATTCCAGCAAATCTAGCTGGAATACCTGCAATATCGATACCTGTAGGCAAGAATAGTGAAGGACTTCCTTTAGGGCTTCAGATAATGACAGATTACTTTAAAGAGCAAGCCCTCTTAGATATAGCGGCTGGAATAGAGAGAGCATATAGCGGACTATGAAATATAACACTACGATAGGGCTAGAGATACATATTCACTTGGGAAGCAAGACAAAGATATTCTGTTCTTGCTCTACTGCCTATACAAAAGAGCCTAATACGCACACCTGTCCTATCTGCCTTGGTCTTCCTGGAACATTGCCGGTTCTAAACGAAAAAACTTTTCACTACGCTATAAAAGCTGCCTTGGCTTTAAACTGTACACTTGCTGATTACATTACATTCGATAGAAAAAATTATTATTACCCTGATTTACCTAAAAACTATCAAATTTCTCAATATAGTCGTCCAGTAGGCAGAAACGGTTTTCTAACTATAAATAATCGAGATATACATATTAACCGCATACATATGGAGGAAGATGCTGGAAAATTAATGCATTCAGAAGATAATAAAAGAAGCTTTATAGATTACAATAGGACGGGGGTTCCATTAATAGAGATTGTAACCGAACCTGATATACATTCCCCTCAAGAAGCATACGAATTTTTACAAGAGCTGAGAACAACAATACTCTATCTTGATATATCCGATTGTAACATGGAAGAGGGAAGCTTAAGGTGTGATTCAAATATATCCTTAGCTAAGGAGGGAGCAAAAAAACTTGGCAGAAAGATAGAACTAAAAAATATGAATACATTTCGCGGGGTAAAACAGGCATTGGAATACGAGATAGAGAGACAGAGAATGGTGCTTGAAGATGGGGGGGATATCATACATGAGACTCGCCTTTGGGATCAGAGTAAGCAGATGACAGTTACAATGAGAAAGAAAGAAGATGTACATGACTACAGATATCTTCCTGAACCTGACTTAGTTAAATACGAAATAACAGCAGAGCTTAAAGAAGAGATTAAAAAAGATCTACCAGAATCACCAGCCAAGAGAAGAGTTAGGTTTAAAAGTGACTATAACTTAAATGATTACGATATTAACCTTCTGGTGAAGAATAAAAACATCGGAGATTATTTTGAAAACGTCTTAAAAAACTATAATAATCCTAAAGCTGCTTGCAATTTTATAACATCTGATATAATAGGAGCAACTAATGATTCTAAAATAGAGTTTAAAAATATTAAACTCTCTACATCTAACTGTGCAAAGTTGCTTACTATGATAGAGAACAAAGATATATCTATAAAGATAGCAAAGACTATTCTATCTGAACTTATAAAAAATGACATAGATCCTCTTGTTGTAGTTGAAAAAAAAGGTTTAATGCAGATAAATAAATCCTCAGATATTAAAAATATTATAACTCAAGTAGTAAAAGATAACCCTAATGCCGTAGAAGACTTTAAAAGCGGTAAGGAAAAAGTTGTAAAATTTCTCATAGGACAGGTTATGAAACTGACAAAAGGCACAGCAAATCCAGAGATAGTTAATAAATTATTAAAAGAAGAGCTAGGAGGTTGAATATGAAGAAGGCTTTATTATCAGTCTTTATTTTAGTAGTATTGTCGGTAATATTATACAATATTCCAAGCTATTCATTAGACGTAAATCTCAACGAACCTGTAAAAAACAATGATCAAGATCTCTATTCTAATCTCGAGATTTTTTCTGATGTCATAGCTTTAATTCAACAAGAATATGTTGAGGTAGAAGAACCACAAGATATAATATACGGGGCCCTTCAAGGTATGCTTGGGGCATTAGACCCTTATAGTCAGTTCTTAGAGCCGGATATGTATCAAGAGTTAAAAGTAGAGACAGAGGGTGAATTTGGAGGCATAGGAATAGTAATTGCCATCAAGACAGGGGTTCTTACAATAATATCGCCTCTAGAAGGTACTCCAGGCTATGAAGCAGGACTACAAGCCGGGGATAGGATAGTCAAAATAGCTGATGATAGTACGAAGGGTATAACTCTTATGGGAGCCGTAAAGAAGCTTAGAGGTAAACCTAAAACAGAGGTTACTCTTACAGTGTTAAGAGAGAGCGAGCAGCGCTTAATAGTTTTTAAAGTTATAAGAGATATTATAAAGATAGAGAGTGTTAAAGAGGCTAAAGTCATAAATGATAATATAGGATACATAAGGATACTTGAGTTTCAAGAGAATACATTGCCTGACTTTAAAAAAGCATTAAAAAGTCTGAAAGATAAACATATTGAAGGATTAATAGTAGACTTAAGGAATAATCCCGGAGGTCTTCTTGATATAGCAGTGGCTATAACAAGTGAATTTTTGCCTAAAGAAGATTTAGTAGTATATACCAAAGGAAGGAATCCAAAACAAGACATGAAATTTCATTCTAAAGGAGGAAGTTTCTTAAAGGAACCTATGATTGTTCTTGTAAATAGAGGCAGCGCAAGCGGTTCTGAAATTTTTGCCGGAGCAATAAAAGATAATAATAGAGGTTTAATTGTAGGCCAAACCTCATTTGGAAAAGCATCTGTGCAGACAATAATACCTTTAAAAGATGATTCAGCAGTAAGATTAACAACAGCACACTACTATACTCCAAGCGGAAATTTGATACACGAAAAAGGTATAGAGCCTGATGTTAAGATAGACTTAAAGAGAGTTCAATCTATCTCTAAAAATGCTGCGCCTGAGCTTGATACTGAAGCTATGTTTGGAGATGTTGAAGAAGGAAAAGACAATGTCTCCCTTGAAGAGAAGAAAGAAGAACGATTGGATTTTGAGCTTGAGCAAGCAGTAGATATAATGAAAGGCCTGATCAAGTACAGTAAGATGATTTCTGAATCTTAATGAGACTATCTTTAAAGCTGTTAGTCATGATTTCTATCGTAGCGCTTCTGTTATTCGTCTTACCTCAAAATTACACAGATAAGAGCAGGGGGGTTGTAGCAGGGCTAGATAGCTATTTAGAATGTTTTGGTCTTAGTAGCAATAGACTGATAAATGAATCTGAAAAATTTTATAAAAATAGAGGCTCTCAGTACCTATTAATAAGCAGAGGATATGAAGTGCCTCCTGATTTTCCTTTTGATTCATTTCAAAAAGAATTAAGAATTATTTTAAAAAAAAGACACCTCAATCTTTTAAAGAAAGATGGAGTATTAAACGACGTAGAATATAGTATTACATTTAGAAATAATCCTATATACAAAATTCTCTTTTCTAAAAAAGAAAAAGGCTATCTTGCTATAGTCTTGGATGATTTTGGCTATAGTAATAAAAGATTTTATTATTTTAAAAAAATAGATATGCCTTTAAATATATCTATACTTCCAGATCTAAAATATTCAAAGAGTGCAAGTGCTTTAGCCAGTGCCTCTGGACATGAGGTTTTATTACATCTGCCGATGGAGCCTGTTGAAAGCAAAAAAATAGAGCGGCACCTTGAAAAATGTACAATTAAAAACACCACATCAGATAAAGAGATAATAGAAGAGATAAGCGCATTTCTTGATACGCTAGGAAATATCAAAGGAGTTAACAACCATATGGGTTCTTCTCTCTGTAGAAACAGAGAGAAGATGATCACTATTCTAAGCACTCTTAAGAAGCATGGAATTTATTTTTTAGATAGTCGAGTGATACCAGACTCTAAAGGTCCGGAGATAGCGGCAGAGCTAGGTTTAAAATGTTTCCAAAGAGATGTTTTTATAGATAATATTAATGATAAAGATTATATTAAAAATCAGATAAGAGCAGCAATTTATTTAGCTAAGAAAAGAGGATTTGCAATAGCAATAGGTCATGATAGAGATAAGACACTTGAAACTATACTGAATATGTCAGATGAGATAAAAGATAATGCTTATTTAATTAGATTGTCAGAACTAAAATGAGAATACTAGGAATAGAAACATCATGCGATGAGACGTCTATAGCTGTTGTTAGAGACGGTACTATTATAGAATCTAATATAGTTGCATCCAGCATAGAGTTGCATAAAAAATATGGAGGAATAGTACCTGAAATAGCAACGCGCCACCATGTAGAGGTAATATTACCTGTATTAGAGGAAGCACTATCTGAAGCAAATATAGGGTTATCTTCTATTGATGCTCTGGCTGTTACTCAAGGTCCTGGCTTGATAGGCTCGCTTATGGTAGGAGTAACATTTGCAAAATCTATAGCCTATGCTTTAAGTCTACCATTAATACCAGTAGATCATATATTAGCCCATATATATTCACCGCACTTAAGCTATAAAAAGATAGATTTTCCTTACTTAGGTCTTGCTGTTTCAGGAGGCCATACAAGTCTATTCTTAGTTAAAGGTTTTTTTGATTTTAAATTAATAGGAAAGACAAGAGACGATGCTTTAGGAGAATCTTTTGATAAAGTTGCAAAGATGCTTGGGTTATCTTTTCCTGGAGGTCCAGAGATAGAGAAAAGAGCAGCAAGAGCAGTAAAAAGAGATACTCTTTTTACTGTACCCAAGGTAAAGAATAGCTGCGATTTAAGTTACAGCGGTCTTAAGACAGCCGTGCTCTATTATTTAAAAAAACATGAAAACATAGAAGATTCTGATGTTAATGACATATGCTATAGCTTCCAAGAGTCTGCTTTAAGATCGCTGCTTTTAAAAGTAGAGCAAGCTTTATCTGATTTTCAGTTAAAGAGAGTAGTTGCCGGCGGCGGTGTTACAGCTAATAATAGGTTAAGAGAGTTGCTTACAAAATTAGATGCAGACGTATACTTGGCTGATAAAAAATATTCATCAGATAATGCAGGAATGGTTGCAGGTTTTGCCTACCAACTGTATAATAAAAGAAAAGAGATAGGCTCTGATCTCAGCTTTGAGCCTTACTCTGTATTTGAAGAATGATGGAGTTAACCAGTATATATAAAATATTATTAGCACTTATACTTTCAGGATTGATTGGTCTTGAGAGAGAACGACACCGAAGAGCTGCTGGATTTAGAACCCATATACTCGTTGGAATAGGTTCTACGCTCATGATGATAATATCAATAAATATGCATAAGCTATACGGCGGTTCTGCGGACCCATCTAGAATAGCAGCTCAGGTTCTAAGTGGGATAGGATTTTTAGGGGCTGGCACAATAATACGTTTTAAGGCTTCGATACGTGGCCTGACTACAGCTGCCTCTCTCTGGGCTGTCGCAGGAATAGGTCTTGCAATAGGCTCTGCTGAATATAGTCTAGCAGCTGTTACAACAGCTATAATTCTAATAGTCTTATTTGCTTTGTCTGATTTTGAAAAGAAGATAATATTAGGCTCTCATTTTAAAACCATACAGATAGAGAGTATCGGAGGTCTAGAGATAATTCAAGAGGCTAAAATAATATTGACTGAATACAAGAGTGAGATAAAAGATTTTAATATTGAAAGATTAAAGAATGGAGAAGAAGGCTATTTGATAAAGCTCAACTTAAAAATGTTAGATAGGTATGCTGAAGATATTAAAATAGATCTAAGCAGAGTTTTGGGTGTAAAATCAGTAATTTGGATATAAGGGAGGTGTAATATGGCTGTAAAGAAGAGAAACAACAATGAGAAGGTTCTAGAAGTAAACGCTACAATGCAGGGAGAGCTTACCTTTAAAGACCCAGTAAATCTTACCATAAACGGTAACTTTCAAGGTAAACTCAATACAAAAGGTACTCTATCTGTAGGAAGAGACGCTTATGTAGGTGCAGAGATAGTTGGTGAAGATATTATAATTGCAGGCAAGGTAGATGGAAATATAGTTGCACAGAAAAGGCTGACTTTAGTACCACCTGCTAATGTTAAAGGTGAGATAAGAACCCCTATGCTAATAGTAGAAGAAGGGGCCATATTGAATGGCGAATGCATAATGAAGTCTGAAAAAACAAAGTTTTTAACTCTTGAAGAGATGGCAGCATACCTTAAAATCGACAGAGAGACTCTTCTTAACTGGGTAGAAGATAACAAAATACCAGTTATGAGAGAAGGATCTAAATATCTTTTTGACAGAAAAGAGGTCGAAAATTGGCTTTCCAAAGAGAAAGTATCTTAATTTAAAAATATATGGATAAACTCTTAACTTTTAACGAATCTGCTGCATTTTTAGGAGTCGAAGACGAAGAATTTAGGTTTCTTATAGACGAACATAAGATACCTCATTATAAAATTGCCGGTAAATTTATACGTTTCTCGCAGCAGGAACTTCAAAAGTATATAGATATTATAAAAGAAAATGAGCCGAATAAAGATAAGGACAGAAAAACAGTTAAAGAGATGGAGAAGGCACGAGAGATAGAGTATAAGCGAGAAAACTTATCTTCTGCTGTAAGAATATCAGAATTTATAAAATTTAACGACTTCTACATAGCAAGCCTTATAATAATCTTGGCATTGCTTTTTTATATAATAAAATTCTAACTATACTAAAAATTGGATTTTATGATATAATTTAACAGATGAAAAACCTTAGGATTAAACTTTTAGGTCTCACAATTATTTTATTTGGATTATTGTTTTTAAAATCATCTACAGTAAGCGCGGAAGAATCTTATCCAGAGTGGAAAATAAAATTAGCCTACACTCTAAGTGCAAAAGGCAGCGATGTAGAATCTCAAGACCCAGAGTTAGCAAAAGAGTATTATAATCGTGCAAAGAAACTGTATCCAGCTGCAGTACCAGATAAAAAAGAGATAAGAA
>CAYRCW010000035.1:0-9708 GCA_964422895.1 uncultured Planctomycetia bacterium
ATTACCCTATGTAAAATACATCCATGACATGGGAATTAAATCTGGTGCCGGAAAAGGAGAAGTCGCAATAACATTTATTATCCTTAATGGGAAAAATAACACCGAGATATGCCGCTATGAAGAGAGCGCTAAGATGGAGCGTAAATATTCATCGCATGAAGCACAGAGCTCAGGAAGTGAAACCGCAGAAGCATTGCGAGAAGTTGTTGAAAAATTCATAGAAGATATGCTTAGTGATAAAGAGTTAATACTGTCTGCTTTAGCTCTTAAGTAACTCCTCATCTCTATTAAAATATTCTAAAAACTGCTTTATCTTTTTCTCGTAACCAATATCTTTAGGAATATAGTAACTAAGGTTTTCTAAAAGATAATCCTGCTCTACCCGACCATCTTTATAGGAATGAGGATACTTATAATCTTTTCCATGTCCAAGTCGTTTAGCACCATTATAATGGTTATCTTTTAAATGGTTCGGGACTTCTAAGGTCTTGCCTTTTTCAATATCACTCAAAGCTTTATCAATAGCTAGATAAGACGCATTTGATTTGGGAGCAGATGCCAGATAAGTTGTAGCTTGAGCTAAAGATATTCTGGCTTCAGGCATCCCTAAATATTCAACAGCATAAGCTGCAGCTTGTGCTACAGATAAAGCTTGGGGATCAGCATTGCCTATATCCTCAGAAGCTGCTATTAATAGCCTTCTAGCAATAAAACGAGGGTCTTCTCCTGCATATATCATCTTCGCTAACCAGTATATAGCCGCATCTGGAGAGCTTCCGCGAATAGCTTTTATAAACGCAGAGATCGTATCATAATGGTTATCTTCTGTACTATCATAAAGCAAAGCCCTCTTCTGGATCGAGTCTTGAGCAACATCTAGATCTATATTAATCCAGCCTTTTTCGTCCTTCTCTGTAGTTAAAGCAGCAACCTCAAGAGCATTGAGAGCGCGACGTCCATCCCCAGCTACAGACTGAGAGAAGAAGATGAGCACTTCCTTGTCTACTCTTAATTTCATGCTGCCTAAACCCCTCTCTTTATTTGAGATAGCTCTCTCAAGTATCTTAATAATATTCTCTTTAGATAAAGATTTAAACTCACATATCAAAGAGCGAGAGATAAGAGGGGGCGTGAGAGCAAAGAAAGGATTATGAGTTGTTGCACCAATAAGAATAGGATTACCAGCCTCTATATCTGGCAAGAGAGTATCCTGTTGAGACTTATTAAAACGGTGAATCTCATCTATAAAAAGTAGAGTCTTTCTGTTGCTCTGTTGATATTTAAACTCGGCTTCTTTTATCACTCCTCGTAACTCTTTAACATTAGAAGCAACTGCATTGAGGGGTTTGAAATAAGCTTCTGTCTTACTTTGAATAATAGAAGCTAAAGCAGTCTTGCCTACACCCGGAGGACCATATAGAATGAGAGAACTTACTTTATCAGCATCAATAGTTCTTTTTAATATTTTACCTTCTGATAAAATATGTTCTTGACCAACAAACTCTGAAAGATCTCTTGGCCTCATCCGAGAAGCTAGAGTTAATTTAGAGCCTTGATTACTATTAAACAGCTCGGCCATAATCTTTATATTAAATTTTAGAATTAAGTACGTATTTGAGCAGAGAGATCCTTGCAAAGAATATCTTTAATATCTGATTCTATTCTATCCACCTCTTCATCTTTTAATGTTCTCTCTAAAGATTGGAATTGAATCCTTACTGCCAAACTCTTTTTGCCTGCCTCTATCTGTTTGCCATCATACACATCTATAATCTCTGCTTTAGCTATCAAGCTATCTCTATCTTTAATCTTAGATAGTACTTCAGCAGCAGTTATATTCTTAGAAAGTATTAACGATATATCTCTCTCAATAATAGGATATTGAGATATCTTTTTACATCGGAAACCATCTGTTTGAAAACTCTCTACTACATCCAACATGATCTCGCCTAAGTAAACCTCGCGTTTTAAATCATAATAACCTTTTATATCACTAGAAGCTTCACCTAGAGTTGCAAGCTGTTTATCGCCAAGCATTATTTTTGCTGAACAACTATTAGAATAAAAACGATTTTGATCTATAACTATATTATAACCATCAATACCAAAATTATTTAAGATTCTTTCAATAATAGCTTTGATATCAAAAAATGTGTAGCTCAGTTCTCCTCCAAAACAATCCTGATATTTGATTCCACTAAGCATAATTGCTGCTGTTTTACTTTCTTGAGGTTCATTCTGATAATAAATATAAGTCTTGCCTAGTTCAAAAAAAGACAAATTATAGTTCATGCGATTAAAATTGTAATTAGCCACTTTTAAAAGCGAGGGTAAAAGAGACGGCCTCAAAACAGAATAACTACTGGCTAGAGGATTATCCAAATAAATCATATTGGAAAATTTTAAATTCTCTGCCTCTTCTGTTGATAGAAGAGCATAGTTTATGGTCTCATGCAAACCTTCACGCACTAAAAAGTCTCTTACTCTATCTTTAAAACCATCATCATTAAACTCTTCTAAGCTCTCCTTTGAAGATACTTTTAGTGCTGGAAGCTCCTTAGCAGGAATATTGTTATAGCCGTACACACGTGCTATCTCTTCAATATAGTCAATACTGTTTTTTAAATCACTCCTATAACTAGGCGACCCAATCTTTATTCTATCTTTTGAGATAGATAACAGTTCGCAACCTAGACCTTTAATCACTTGGCGAATCCAAAAACTGGAAGGTATAATACCAAGCTTCTTCTCAATATCTTTAACCTCTAAGACAACATTTACCGAAAGAGGAATCTGTTTTTTTATAATATCTTTGGCTTTATCTATCACTACAGTAGACTTATTAGAATTATGATTAGATCCATATTTACGAATTAAATCAACAGCTGTTTTAGAAGCAATATCTGTCATAACAAAATCCACCCCCCGCTCAAATCTATAAGAAGACTCTGTCATCAACCCTTGCTTTTGTGCTGTCCGTCTTATTAATGGTGGATTAAAATATGCGCTCTCTAAGAGAACGTTCTTTGTATTTTGAGTCACCTCCGTCTCCAAGCCTCCCATTATACCAGCAATAGCAATAGGACTTTTAGAATCAGCGATAATGAGATCTTCTGGAGTCAGTTCTCTCTCAACCTCATCTATAGTTATAATCTTTTCACCCTTTTTTGCTCGTCTTACTATTATCTTATGACCTTTAACTTTATCATAATCAAAAGCATGCATAGGTTGGCCTAGCTGAAGTAAGAGATAGTTTGTTATGTCTACAACATTATTGATAGAACGCATCCCTATTTTTTGTAATCTATCTTTTATAAAATCAGGAGACTCTTTGATACAAACATCTAAAAGCACTCTGCCAATATAGCGGGGGCAATCATTCCCATCTTCAATTGTTACATCAAACCCTGTCTCTTTTATAGAAGCAGCAGAGCTCCTAGGTAAGAACACCACTTTAGGATGCTCTGTTTTTTTATCTAAAGCCAATCCAATTTCACGTGCTAAACCTAAAATAGAGAGACAGTCTGGTCTATTAGGAGTAACTTCGATATCAAGAAGATAGTCATCGTCTTCTATTTGATCTATTGATGTAACCTCAAGTCCAGCCATAGTAAGGGCTTCGGATAACTCTTTGACTGATACATCTATATTAACAAAATCTTTTAGCCAAGAACAAATAACTTTCATGAAAACTGCTCCAAAAACCTCAGATCATTATTAAAAAAAGTTCTTATATCATCTATTCCGTATTTTAACATTGCTATCCGTTCTACGCCCATTCCAAACGCATAACCCTGGAAAGATTCAGAATCAATCCCAACTTCTTTAAATACATTGGGATGAACCATGCCAGCCCCAAGTATCTCCAACCACCCTTTTCTTCCGCATACAGAGCAACCTTCTCCGCCACAGATAATACAAGATATATCAACCTCGGCAGAAGGCTCAGTAAAAGGAAAATAATGCGGCCTAAATCTCATCTTAGTGTTTGAGCCAAAAAACTCTTTTACAAAATGCTCTAAAGAAGCTTTGAGATGAGAAAAATTAGTCTCTTCATCAACAACTAAACCTTCTATCTGATGAAACATAAAAGAGTGGCTCGCATCAAGATTGTCAGGTCTAAATACTTTTCCAGGAGACAAAACTCTTAGAGGCGGTTTTGATTTTTGCATCGCCCTAACCTGGACAGGTGAAGTTTGAGAACGGAGTAAATATCTATAGTCAGAGAGATAGAAAGTAGCAAGCCCATCCCGAGCAGGATGGTCTTGGGGAATATTCAAAGCTTGAAAATTAAAATAATCTGTCTCTATCTCTGGCCCATCTATCAAATTAAAACCTATATGTTGAAAAATTTTAGTTATCTCTCTTATCGTAAGAGTGATTGGATGCAGGGTTCCTAAGCCCGATTTGCTTCCTGGTAGAGTAACGTCTACTTGAACTTTTGCAAAACTACTATTTGCAAGACTGCTCTGCTTCTCTTCTATCAGTTGACTGATGCGATTTTTGATAATATTAGCCTCTTTACCGATAAACGGTCTCTCCTCTTTCGGTAAGGCTGGGATATTTTTAATAATTTCTGCTATCCTGCCTTTACGACCTAAATAAAAATTCTTTATCTCTTCAAGAACTTTTAAATTTAATGTCTCGTCGAGACGAAGTTTTGCTTCTTGATACAACTCTTTCAGTTCATCTATATTCATGCCTTCTTTTTAACTTTATCTATATCAGCATTTTGACCTATCACTACAAGTAGATCGCCTTTCTTTATCAAATGTTCTGCCTGAGGAGATATATCGACTTCGCCACCTTCATGTTTAACTGCAATAACATTTAAGCCATGTCTAGCTCTAATATTTAACTCACCTAAAGATTTGCCTATAAACTCTTCGGGCGGAAACATTTCCAAAAGACTATAATCACTAGACAGCTCTATGTAATCTATAATGCGCCGAGAGGCCAAAGATTTAGCAAGCCTTATTCCCATATCTCGTTCAGGCTGTATAACACGAGTAGCCCCTATCTTCTTAAGAACTTTAACCTGGCCTTCCAAATTAGCTTTCACTACAATCTCTTTAATGCCAAGTTCTTTTAAAAGCAGTGTGATTAAGATGCTAGCTTCAAAATCACTGCCAACAGATACAATTGCAACATCAACATTTTGGATACCTAATTTTGTAATTGCCTTTTCATTGGAAGCATCAACAGCAACTGCATTTGTTAGTTTGTCTGCAAGCTGTTTTACAACCTCTTCGTTAGAATCAACACCTATAACTTCTTCTCCTTCCTCAAGTAAGGTTAGAGCAACACTTTGACCAAATTTACCAAGACCTATCACAGCATATTGTCTCATAATTACCAACCTCCTGATTATATGAGTAAGCTAGCCAACCATAACATTCTCTTCTGGCAATTTAAAATCTGCTTCATCACGACTCGCAAGAGCAATAGCCAGAGTCATAGGGCCAATCCTGCCCAGAAACATAGTTAGAATTATAATAAATTTACCCGCTATGGTCAAACCAGCGGTTATCCCGCAAGAAAGGCCTACTGTACCAAAAGCAGAAATAACCTCAAAAAGCATATCTAAAAATCTCCCTCCATCCGTTACAGAGAGCAGAATAGCTGCAAAAAAAATCCAAACAATACCTAAAACAAAAACAGTTATTGCCTTCTCAAAAATCTGCATTGGGATGGCACGTTTCGCAATTCTTATTTGCGGACTACCTCTAAGCAAGGCTATGAGACCTAACACAATTAAAGCAAACGTAACTGTTTTTATTCCTCCTCCCGTAGAACCTGGAGAAGCTCCAACAAACATAAGACCGCTCAAAACTAGCTTGGAGCTTGATTGAAGAGCTCCAATATCTACCGTATTAAAACCTGCAGTACGAGCTGTTACAGATTGAAAATAAGAAGCAAAGCATTTCCCAGACAGAGAATACTCTGCAAAAAGATTATCTTTCTCTATCCCAAACAGCGTTATTATTCCTACAAAGATCAACACCAAGCTCGTAATAAGAACAATCTTGCTATGTAGGGAGAGTCTAACGTTCTTTTTAAAGAGCTTTCCTTTTAACCAGCGCATAAGATCGAACAAAACCAAGAAACCAAGGCCGCCAATAATAATCAAAGAAGTTATAAGAATATTAATACTCGCTAGGGAACGAAAATCTTGGAAGCTCCTTGGAAAAAGAGAGAATCCTGCATTACAGAATGCTGAGATAGAATGAAAAAACGCGCTGAAAAAACCTTCGCCAGGTAGATAAATTTTAAATAATACAGCCCCTAATAACTCTATTAGTAGAGTAAATATAACAATACCTTTAAGTAGTAGTTTCATATCAAATTCTACGTTTTCAAAAGCCAGCGAAAGGGTTTTACGTCCTGTAATAGTTATTCGCCTTCCTAGCATAAGAGCAAATATAGTAGAGAATGTCATAATGCCTAATCCGCCTAATTGAAAAAGCAGCATAATAATACCTTGACCAAACGGGGTAAAGAAAGAACCGGTATCATGTACAACAAGTCCAGTTACACATGTTGCAGACACCGCTGTAAAAAAAGCATCTACAAATGATATGCCATCTGAGGTTGAAACCGGCAGCAGTAATAACAGCGTCCCTGCAACGATAACCAAAATAAAACTGAGAATTATTATCCTTGCAGGTTTTATTTGCATCAACCAATATGCTCTTTTGCTAAAACAACTACCTGTTTAAAGCCTTCGTTGTCATCCAAAACCATCTGCGCTAACTGTTTTCTATTTAACTCTACACCGGCTTTGGTTAAACCATTGATCAATTTACTATAAGAAAAATCTTCATTCTTGCAGGCTATTGATATTCTGTTAATCCAGAGCCTGCGGAATACTCTCTTCCTTACTTTTCTATCTCTATAGCTATAAACCAGAGCTCTTCTAACAGTCTCTAGCGCTGTTCTATAAAGTTTTCCGCGTCCACCGCGATAACCTTTGGCCATCTTTAAAATCTTGCTATGCCTTTTCTTTCTGGCAGGCGCACGTTTTACTCTTGCCATGACTTACTACCTCCTTTTAAACTCAACCATATGGGAGCATCTTCTTTACTCTTTTAGATTCAGCATCGCTCACATAAGAGCTCTCTTTTAAATCTGACCGCCTTTTAGAGTTCTTCTTTCTCATAAGATGTCTTTTGCCAGCTTTGGCTCTTTTAAGTTTTCCGCCCCCGGTTATTTTAATTCTTTTCTTAACGGCCTTCTTTGTTTTCATTTTAGGCATCATAAACCTCCTAATGCTTCGGAAATAAAATAGTTATCAGATATCTTCCTTCGCGAGAAGGCACCTTCTCTACAGTTGCTACATCTCCAATATCGCTAAGTAATTTTTTCATCACATTGTCACCTAGTTCAGGATGCGCCATCTCTCTTCCTCTAAAAAAGACTCTAACTCTAACGCGATCTCCCCGCTCTAAAAACTTACGAGCTCTTTTTAGGATAACCTGATAATCATGCTCTTCTATTCTAGGTTTAAATCTAACCTCTTTAAAGTGAACCTGTTTCTGTTTCTTCTTAGCCTCTTTAGCTCTTTTCTCCTGCTGATACTTATATTTATTAAAGTCCATTATTCTGCAGACTGGAGGTGAAGCTCCGGCTGAAATCTCTACTAAATCCAGCTCTCTCTGTTTGGCAATCTTTAATCCCTCTTCTAGAGGTACAATGCCAATCTGCGTTCCATCTGCATCTATAACTCTTATTCTTTCTGCTCTAATAAACCTATTAATATTTGTCCTAATACGCCTTCTATTGTTAAAGTTCTTACGGTTATAAGGTTTTGCCACCTATCTCTTCCTTTAATTTAGTTATTAACATATCCAATTTCATAACACTCTCCTCTCTACCCTTTCGAGACCGCACTGATACTGTCTGAGCTTCTTCTTCTTTGCCTCCAGCAATTAAAAGGTAAGGTATCTTCTCTATCTCTGCTTCTCTGATCTTATAACCAAGAGTCTCAGAGCGAGAATCAATACTAACCTTTATTCCTTGTTGTTCTAATATTCTCTTCAATTTTAACATATATGCAAGGAATTTCTCAGATATAGGCAATAATCTTACCTGCTCTGGAGCCAACCAAAGAGGAAAATCACCGCCATAATGTTCTATCAAAGTGCCAATAAATCTCTCTAAACTTCCAAGAATAGCTCTGTGTAACATTATAACCCGGTGCTGCTCTCCATCTTCACCGATATAGGTAACATTAAAACGTTCTGGACCTGCAAAATCGCATTGAATTGTAGCACACTGCCATAATCTACCTATTGCATCTTTTAATTTTATATCTATCTTGGGTCCATAAAAAGCTCCTTCTCCAGCACAAACTTCATAATCTAAATCTAAATCTTTAAGTGAATTCTCAAGAGCATTAGTAGCTTTTTGCCACTGCTGATCTGTGCCAATTGAATCTTTAGGGCGCGTACTAAGCTCTATCTTAAAATCTTCAAAATCAAAATCCAACATGATATCTTGAGCAAATTTAATAACAGATTTTATCTCATCTTCAAGCTGGTCTTCTCGGCAAAATATATGAGCATCATCTTGGGTAAAACCTCTTACCCTCAAAAGACCATGCAATACTCCGGTCTTCTCATGTCTATAGACTGATCCAGCTTCGAAAAGGCGAAGAGGAAGATCTCTATAGCTATGCCTTTGAGCTTGATAGACCATTATATGGCCCGGACAGTTCATAGGCTTAATTGCATATTCAACATTATCTTTTTGAAATATATACATATTATCTTTATAGTAATCATAATGCCCAGATTGCTTCCAAACATCAGATTTTAATATCTGAGGGGTTTGAATAATATCATAACCAGCTTGAGCATGTTTTTTAAATATATAGTCTTCTATTTTTCGCTTTAAAAGCCAACCCTTAGGCAGGTAAAAAACAAGTCCGGCCCCAGCCTGAGGAAAGAATGTAAAGAGTTTGAGCTCTCTGCCTAACTTACGATGATCTCGAGCTTCAGCTTCCTTTAATCTTACAAGATATTGATCTAGCTCTTCTTGCGTTATAAAAGCCGCTCCATATATACGTTGCAGCATCTTGTTAGACTCTTCTCCTCTCCAGTAAGCGCCTGCTATTGAAAGCAGCTTAAATGCTGCTAATTGAGCTGTATTTTCAACATGAGGCCCAATGCAGAGGTCGCTAAAATTTCCATGGCTATATATACTTATATTGCCGTCTTCTAATTCGTCAAGTAATTCTAGCTTATACTCTTCGCCTCTTTTTTTAAATAGCTCTTTCGCCTCTTTTTTAGATAACATTCTCTGTGTAAAATCATAATTATTATTTATAATCTCTCTCATCTTCTTCTCTATCTGTTCGAGGTCTTCCGGAGTCAATCTGTGCTCTAAATCAAAATCGTAATAAAATCCATTCTCAATCGCTGGACCCATTCCAAGCTTTGCAGTTGGAAATATCTGCTGCACAGCATCGGCCATAATGTGAGCACTACTATGTCTAATTTTTAAAAGTCTCTCTTCCATAATATTTACACTATATATATTTTCATATGGTGGGCGGTACAGGACTTGAACCTGTGACCTCCACGATGTCAACGTGGCGCTCTAGCCAACTGAGCTAACCGCCCACAACAAACAATTTTGTTTGTGGTTAAACTAATATGCCGGGAGCCGGACTTGAACCGGCACGTCCCTCACGGAACATCGGATTTT